>JBAXEZ010000050.1:0-7689 GCA_037140195.1 archaeon | reverse complement strand
GGCCTAGACTATGCTAATGCTAAAAAAATAGACTTTGTTATTTTTGTAGGTGATGAAGAAGTTGAAAAAGGAATCGTTAAACTTAAGAATATGGAAACGGGCGAAGAATCATTAGTTAAATTGGAAGAAGTAGTTAAAAAATTAAAATGATAAAAATTGATTTTCAAAAAGGAAATGGACTTGTGCCCGTTATTGCTCAAGACTACAAAACTGGAAAGGTTTTGATGTTGGCTTACATGAATGAAGAAGCTTGGACAAAAACTTTGGAAACAAAAAAAGCGCACTATTATAGCAGAAGTAGAAATAAACAATGGATGAAAGGTGAAGAGTCAGGCAATATTCAAGAAGTTAAAGAAATATTAGTTGACTGCGATGAAGACACAATTCTTTTGAGAATTAATCAAGTTGGCGGAGCTGCTTGCCATGAGGGTTACGAGTCTTGTTTTTTTAGAGATGTAACTGGAACTATCAAAGATAAAAAAGTTTTTAATCCGGAGGAAAAATATGGACAGACTACAAAGAAATAAAGGAGAGCATAAAATAATTCTTGGTTTACCAAAAGGAAGTTTACAAGACTCCACATTTAAGATATTTGAAAAAGCAGGATATAATTTAAGAGTCGATGATCGATCTTATTTTCCTACAATAGATGATGTTGAAATTGAGTGCGTTTTACTAAGAGCTCAGGAAATTGGCACTTATGTTGAAGATGGAGTGCTTGATGCAGGAATCACTGGGATTGATTGGGTAAAAGAAACTAATGCGCAAGTTGAAGAGGTTGGAGAACTTATTTATGCTAAACAAGGACTGAAACCTGTAAAATGGGTCCTTGCTGTTGCAAATGAATCTCCGGTTCAGTCTGTTAAAGATCTTGAAGGAAAAAGAATCGCAACAGAGGTAGTTAACCTTACTAAGAGTTATTTGAAAGCTAACGGAGTTACTGCAAAGGTAGAGTTTTCTTGGGGCGCAACAGAAATTAAAGCAAGAGGATTAGTAGATGCAATAGTAGATGTTACTGAGACAGGTTCATCTTTGAGAGCAAATAACTTACGAGTAGTCGATACTCTTCTAACTTCTACAACAAGAATGATTGCTAACAAAGAAAGTTGGAAAGATGAATGGAAACAAAAAAAGATGAAAGAAGTTATGATGTTACTTAAAGGAGTTTTACTAGCTGAAACTAAAGTAGAAATGTTAATGAATGTGAGAAAAACCGACCTTCAGAAAGTTCTGAGTGTCCTTCCTGCACTAAATACTCCTACAGTTTCTGAACTTTCAAATAAAGACTGGTGCGATGTTATTACGATTGTTGACAAAACTGCTGCTAGAAGTCTTATCCCTAAGTTAAAGGAAGCAGGTGCTGAAGGAATAGTTGAAATCCCGATTAATCGAATTATAGAGTAATTCTTAAAAATAAGTAATGCCACAGTAGTATTTATAAACTTTAAATTAACAAAAACTTTATGGTATTAGAAATAACGACCTCACAAAGGGGGATAGTTGTTCCAAAAAGTACTATTTCTAGTTTAGAAGCAATAGCAAAAGCTGTTTTCCCTATGGAAATTGATGGATATCTACCTCTTCGAGAAATCGGCGAAAATGATGTTGCTGTAGGGATTGTGTTAAGATATGATGACATAGATATTCGGGCATTTATATATTCTAATAATTTTGAAAGTTTGACAAAATGTTTAGAGCACAATAATCTCTCAGACATTGAACTTCAAGCAATACGAGAAAAACATAAAGAAGCAGGCGAGTTATTTAAACTGTACAAGGAATGTCAAAGACGAAGGAAAGAAAATGAATGTCATACTGATTCCGTCCAAGGTTCTGTATGTGAAAAATGCTCTGCATATGGTCAGCCAAGAATACCTCAACTATATAAATGGTTTCCTAAATTACCTAACATCGCCTGGCACTGCCACGTAACTTCTGAATACGGAGACGCCACTAAACTAAGCACCCCATCTATCCCAGATAGCCGTGCTGTTGCAACTAGAATTAGTACAGACGGAATACCAATTAAAGCCGAGATGATAACCTGTACTTCTGAAAGCGATGAACAAATAACTAAGATTTACTCATTACCTTCCGAAGGAATATTTGGAAATCAAAGACTAGCCAGAGTTGAACTACCTTTCTAAAAGCCAAATTATTAAGTATATAATCTAAAAGCTAAAAGAATATAAATAGAAAAAAAGATAGAAGAAGATGGTTATGAGAAGACCGTACTTATTAACTGGAGGATTAGTTCCTTTAATTAAAAATAGGCATAAGACCTCTATTAGTCCCTATGCTCAAGAAGCCATCAGAAATCTTGAAAAAATGTATTTTTCTGCTACAGCTAATCTTCTAAATAATCGACAAGAAACTAGAGAAGATGGAACTAATTACGAATGGGAAGTTAAATTCATGTCTGATGAGGATATTGATTCTGGTCTTAGAAGATTAATTCTAAAAGAAAGAGATACCAAACCAATGATTAGTTTTGATGACGTTTACTGCCAAGATTTAGCTGACGGAAATTATCATGTAACAAGGCTTCAAGATCCTAGCAAATTAAGTGACAGTCCTCAACTTGGTCCGAGATTTGCTAATCCTACACTAGAAGTGCAAATAGAAAATATAAGAAAGACCTATGGAGAACAGATTGATGTTATGGACATTGGTGTTTTTGGGGGAGACACTCTTGCTGGAGAAATAGATCGATTTAGAAAAGGAGGAGTTAGAATAAATAATGTTTTTGTTATGTTTGCAGGACAAGAAGGAATACAGAGAATTGCTAAGATGGATTCTAATTTAAAGTATGTGCAAGATGTTGATTGGATAGATTGGTTAGAAATGAGAGATTGTGTTGGATTTGATGGACGAAAAGTAAGGATGTATGGTGAAAAAGTAGACTGCTCTCAAAATTCTTTTATTAGATATACGGAAAGATCGGGGCAATGGGCAAGTATTCCTGAAGAAGTAAAGAAACATTATGAAGCGCTGTATACTTCTTGCTTTGATACAATTAAGTCTATCTTAGCCTGTGACGGGGTTGATGCTGATTTGATACAATCTCCTGAGAATGAGTTAGTTTATAATTTAAAAGTCGGTAGAAAATAATATGTCTAATCTGGATGTTTTTTTTGACATTGATGGTTGTTTAATAAATAGCAGTTACGACTTTACTGTTTCACCACAAGAGCTATCTGCAACTGTAAAAAAATATGAAAATATAATGCGAGTGCATATTAATTCTAATAGATCTCTCCCAAGTATTTTAAACATCTGGAATAAAGTAGGTTTTGCAGGACTAATTGTTTATGAGAATGGGCAGGGGGTTTTTGATCCCGTAACAAATACCGACCTAAATTCTTCCGAGAAAAGAATTTCTAAAAGAGAGTTAGCTAGTAAACTATTAAGTATATCGGATGAAGTTAAATTTATTTCCACTGATAAACTTATTCAAAATCCTGCGGATTTTTCTAGTCAAAAATCTAAATCTATTTTTTGTGAAGAAAGTAGAGATTACACAGCCACAGTATATCCTCGTATAAATTTATTGGGAGTTCCAGTCATTGATTGGGAATTTTTAAATATTACAGAAAAGTTATTGGAGGAGCATTATGGTAGGGACTATGAGGTTTGTTCTTCGAAGATATATTGTAATGTAATGTTAACTCCCAATCATGCCCTAAAAAGTAATCCTATGCAAAAAATAGCAGGGAATAATTTGATTGCTTCATTCGGAGATGAAAATCCGGACATAAAAATGTTTGAAGAGTCTACACCTGGATTAATTGGCTGTCCAGCTAACGCGTCAAAAAAGGTACAAGAGTTTGTCTCCAAGAAGGGAGGACTAGTTTCTAAAAAAGAGTATACTGCTGGAGCTCTTGATTTTTTGAACTATATTTCTAAAAAAATTTCTAGAGAAAGTTTATAAATCGTTTACTACAAGGTGAAATATGACTCAAGCACATATAAATATTAATAAAACAAATAAGTATACTCTCTTACCTGGAGATCCTGGTAGAATTGACCGTATATTAAAATATTTGACACATCCTAAGGAAATAAGCCATAACCGAGGCCTGCGGGTTTCTGAAGGTAAACAAGAGGAAATAGTTATTACATCCGTGTCGACGGGGATGGGTTGTCCTTCCGCTTCAATTGTAGTAGAAGAGTTAGCAAATGTTGGAGCAAATACACTTATTAGACTTGGCACTTGTGGAGGGCTTCTTCCAGAAATGCAACCAGGAGACTTAGTGATCCCTGATGCTGCTCTCTGCGCAGATGGAACAAGTAGAGAATATGGCTATGGAGATAAGACTATTCAAGCGAATAAAGAAGTTGTTGAGGCTTTAATCGCAGCGGCAAAAAAGTTAGGAGTTCGATATTTTGTTGGAACCAACAGAACACATGATGCTTTTTATGAGCCACTGGAAAATTTTATTAAACTTTCTGGACAAAATCTAGTTAGTTCCGAGATGGAATGTTCTGCTGTATTCTTAGTTTCTCAACTTAGAAAATTAAAGGCAGGGGCTGTTTTGGTAGTTAATACTCCTGAACCCCCAGAGGAAGTAAAGAAAAATCCAGAAATAATTTATAAGTTAGTAGACAAAACTAGAGTAAGTGAGGGAATAGACAATTCTATAAAAGTTGCCTTAGAAGCAATTAAGATTCTAGAAAAAAAATGAAAATAATAAAAGCTGAAGAATTAACCCTTGAATTTTTTAATAATTCTGAGATGGAATCTATTGAGTCTGTTAGAGAAATTATTCGTGTAGTGAAGGAGAAGGGAGACTCTGCGATAAAGGATTATACTCTCAAATTTGACAAAATAGAAATTAATAGCTTTCAACTAACTAAAAATAATATTCAAGAGGCATATCTTAAAATTGATAGTGAAACAATTGAAGCTTTGAAATCTGCCGCAAATAACATTAGAAGATTTGCAGAAAATCAAATGAAAGATCTTAAAGATTTTGAAGTAAACGAAAATGGAGTAATTTTGGGTCAGAGAATTGTTCCTATAGAAAAAATAGGATGTTATGTTCCTGGAGGGAGATATCCTCTGCCATCTACTGCTTTAATGACAATCATTCCCGCAAAAGTTGCAGGAGCCAAGGAAATAATTGTTTGCTCTCCAAAAATAAATCCAGTGACTGTTGTCGCAGCAGATATTGCCGGAGCAGATAAAATATTTAGTATTGGCGGAGTTCAAGCAATAGCTGGAATGGCATATGGAACAGAATCTATACCTAAAGTAGACAAAATTGTTGGACCTGGAAATCAGTATGTTGCTGCAGCGAAAAAAGAAGTTTATGGAACTGTAGGAATTGATTTTATTGCAGGACCTAGTGAGGTTTTTGTAATTGCAGATGAAACAGGAAATCCAAAATTTATTGCAGCGGACTTATTGGCACAGGCCGAACATGACCCTACGGCTCGAGCGGAAGTAGTCACTACTTCCGAAAAACTTGCAAAGGAAATTGTTGTTGAAATTGAAAAACAGTTGAACACACTTAAAACAAAAGATGTTGCAGAACTTTCTATTAAAAATAATGGCGCAATAATTATTGTAAAAAATATTTCGGAAGCAGTTGAGCTTGCGAACAAAAGAGCACCAGAACATCTTGAACTGCAAATAAGAAATCCAGACGCAATTATCCCTCGGTTAAAGAACTATGGATCTTTATTTATTGGAGAATATTCTGCAGAAGTATTTGGAGATTATTGCTCTGGCCCAAATCACACGCTCCCTACTAATGGTTGTGCGAGATATACTGGCGGATTGTCTGTAAAGGAATACGTCAAGGTTTTAACGTATCAAAAAGTTACGAAAGAGGCATCTTCAGAATTAATTCGAGTAGCATCTAAACTTGCAGAAGTTGAAGGACTTTATGGGCACAAAAATGCAGCCGATATAAGGAAATAGTTTTAGTTAATTTAATCAATAAATGTATCACAATAATACTTTTAAACTAATTATGGAAGTATAAATAAAATGAAAGAATTAAATGATCAAGTGCAGGAAATTCTTGTAAATTTAGATAGACAGGGAATTAAAAAAATAATTGCTTTTTCTGGTGGAGCAGATGAATCATTAGAGAATAAAGTTCTGGAAGTTACTGAACAAAGTATGCACGAATTTAAACAGTATCCAATTGCTATTTTAACCGGCGGCACAAAATGGGGCTTGCCAAAATATGCATCTGAGTTAGCAAAGAAAAATAGAATCCCGCTAATAGGCGTTTATCCTGCTAGAGGGAAAAAATATTCTTTTGATCAACTTGACTATGCTGTAGAAGTTGAACCTAGATATGGAATAAGTGAATGGGGAGATGAATCAGAAATTTTTGCGAAACTTGTAAATGGTGTAGAAGTTATTGGTGGGGGATTTGGAACACTTATTGAATTTGCGCATCTTATGAAATCAAATGAAAGAAAGATTAAAGATAAAGTTGATCCAGTTTATGTCGCACCAGTACGTTTCCCAGAAATGAATTCTGCAGCCGATGTTGCATACACATTCTGTAGAAAGCCAGAATTGGCTGTTTGTTTTCCTAATAAAGAAATAATAGCTAATGGAGAAGAGGCTGCTAAATTCTTAATTGAAAAACTAAAGCTGTAGGATGGAAAAAATATTGATGCCAATATTAGAAGACGTCTTGGGTGTCGTGCCATCTAATCCCATACAAAGAGCTAGCTTGATAAGAAGACTTAGACCAACATTAGATCGATATGGTTCTAGTGAAGGATTTATAGGAGAGAGTGAAGAAATTGAAGAAATTCTAAGAAGAGATTATGAAACACTAAGGGGATTGAATATAAGTTACGAACAAATTGGAGATAGACTTAATCTACTTATGGACTTAGGTAAAACAGGTTTTGTCGGGAATTATAAATTTGGAGGAGAAATTATTTGTGGAGAGCAACCATGTCCTTGGAAAGATGGGAAAACATGTAATCAGTATACTATGTGGCTAGTTCCGAGCAATGGCAAAAAAGGACTAGTTCCGGGAGAAGTTTTTGATACGCCTGGAACGATTGAAATCTCAGGGTTGATGCCCCACTTAATAAAAGATCATTATTTTTTTGAGGGTTTAGAGAGTAGATACCGAGTTGATCCAGAACATATAGCTAGAATAATTTTTGGAAATATTTCTGTTTTCGATTAAATTATTATAAACTTGTTTTGGAAAGTAGATCGAAAGCTCCCTAATCTATTCGAAAAGATTATTAAACTCAGAAAGCCTAAGTAAATAAAATGAGCAGTGAAACAGTAAAAGGTTTTCAGGATTTTCTTGGTGAGGATGCTAAAAAAAGAGAAAGAATGATTGAGACAATTAGAAATCAATTTAATTTATTCGGCTTTGAACCTGCAGAAACTCCTATTGTTGAAAATGAGGAATTTGTTCGTGGAAAAAATCAAAATGACGAGGCTGTTAGAGATATTTTCTCACTCGAAGATAGAGGAAAAAGAAAGCTGGCTTTAAGATTTGAGTTTACTTTCCAATTAAAAAGAATTGCTAAAAATCAAAAACTCCCATATAAAAGATATCAAATTGGTTATGTTTTTAGAGATGAGCCAATAAGAGCCGGAAGACTAAGGCAGTTTATTCAGTGTGATGCAGATGTAATTGGAAGTTCTTTAAAAGAAGAAGCTGAACTAATGGCGATGGCAAATAATATTTACAA
>JBAXEZ010000049.1:0-8005 GCA_037140195.1 archaeon | reverse complement strand
TTATTATATCTTCAATAATAATATGATCATCCACTCCGCCAAAAAACCCAAGAAAAAAACAAATGAAACTACTAAAAAGCAAAAAAAGAGTAAACTATTGGATTAGTAAGAACCAGATACCCTTAGGTCTAACTAAAAACAAAGAAATCATATGGAAAAGGTTCACATTCAAGTCAGACTCGCTTATTTTCTCTGCAAGACCTGGGATAGGTAAGTCCGTAATGCTGAAATCTTTCTATTTCTGGCTGTTTCAAAATCAAAGACCTTTAATTGTGTTTGATCCTGAGGGATTAGACCACCGTTTAAGCTATTTTCCTAACTCACATGCCCTTAAACTGCCCCCCGATACTAAACCTTGGGGCATAAAGAAGCTTGACAGCGGACAAAGGGCTTATTATTTTACAATTTCAAAGAACCCAATGCCTCATGAAAGAAAGTTCATCCCCGCTTTAAGCACATTTGGAGTAAAAGAGCTTAGAAGTTTAGGTTTTAGTCCTGGAGCTATAAGAAAGTTCCTTAACCTCTTAGAAGAATATGGTCCGTTTAAAGACTTTGAAACATTAATGGATTTTATACATAAGTTTCCAATCAGAGAGGATATAGCAGAAAGATATCAAAGAAATATGCCTTTTCTTTTGCATAATAAAAACTATTTGCCGAATGACGTTATTTTATCTTCAACAAAAAACAATATGGTTCAACATCTTTACAGCATAATGCAGGAAGGCATATTTTCATTAAATCCCGAAGACGATGTTTCTTTTATTGATTTAATAAAGAAAGGACATTCAGTTTTCTTATCTTTTGATGGGCATTATGATGTTTGCAGGGCTATGGTTGGCAAGATTGCGGGAGAAGTAATAAGTTATCTAAAATATTTAGAAGATATTGGTGAGAGAGATACATTCGGGCAACCTTGGTTTATTTTTGAAGAGATGGATGGCATTATTCCAAGAAATCCTGAGCCTTATGAAGAGCCAATTGTAGAGACTCTGGCTCAATTGATATTAAGATTTAGAAAATTATCCGTAGGAATGGCGGGAGCTTGCCCATCTCTAACAAGTTTAAATAAAAAAGTTGCACAGGGCTTTCATGAATATATCTTTGGCAGGTTTGCTGGCACAGAATTAACAGAAATAGCATCGATAACCCAAGAAAACTCCATTATTTCTTTAGTAAATAATCTTTATTGGAATAGGCACGTTAATGGCGGGGCTGGAGAAAGAGAGGTGTTGTATGTTACAGAATTAAAACAAAAGTATAAGATTGATCCTTTTGAATGTCCGTGTGAGATTCATAGGGAGCCAACTAAGGTAAGAAAACATGAAAGTAGCGATATATTGTAGAACTTCAAAGATAGATCAGAACCCTGAGAACCAAAAGATAGAATTGGAAAGATATGCAAAAGCTATGGGCTATGATTACGAGATATTTGAAGAACAAGAATCAACAAGGAAAACACGCCCTGTAAAAAACGATATCTTTCAAGATGCATTAAGAAAGAAATGGGATTTAATTTTAGTTTGGAAACTTGACAGATGGGCAAGAAGCATGCAAGAGCTCATTAATGATTTAGAACTTCTTAAACAAAATAATGTTCAATTCAAAACCCTAAAGGAAAACATAGTCTTAGATGATAACCCCACAAATAAGCTTATGATCAACATTCTCTCGTCATTTGCCCAATTTGAGCGAGATATTATACGGGAAAGGACAATGGCAGGCTTAGAAAGGGCAAGACAGCAAGGCAAAAAGCTCGGGAGACCAAAATCCCCCCATGTAAAGTGAGAATTCTAATCGTCGTGATGGGATGCCAAAAGCAGAGCTTGGGAAAACGGACGTTTTATTTGCTATTTTCAGAATAAACTTGCTTTGCTTTTTCTACAAAGCCAAAGAAATTCATAAGATTGTCAGCATTATCTTTCATTCCCTTAATTGCTTTATATGTTTCATAGCTTTGTTTTATTTGATCGCAAGGATAGTTTGGATCTTTGCATAGGTTTGTTATTGTCTCTTCCATAACTTGATTTTGAATATCCCAAACTATCTGCCCAGTTAAAACACTTTGAAGTTGCTCTAAACTCTGAAGCTGATTTTCATATTCTGCTAAATTTTGAAGTGCCTGATCGCTATATCCTCTTTCATAAAAGTAAGGCATTCCTACAAAAGAAACTAAACTCAAGACAAAAAATCCTCCTGCAAATACAAAAATCATAGTTTTATCAAAGAATTCTGGTTCAGAATATGCCCAAGAGTCTCCTTGATTATCACTTTGTTTAAATATTCCCCAAATAAGAAAGACTATTAAAAGAAATAATGCTAAGAGCATAAGCACAAAAGAAACCCAGAACATATTCTGAGCGAAGTGAATTAAGCCAATTTTTATTTTTAATATAAGTATTCCTAAACCAACGATTACAATGGCGATAATAACTGTCCATGCCTTTGCTTCCTGTTCTGATAATCCTTTTGACATAAAAATAAAGGTAAAGTTTAGATTAAATCCTTTTCTATATCCCTAAAAAGTGTAATTTTCCTTTTCCTAATTAAGTGCTCTCCGAATCTAACTTTCCTAAATGTTCTGCAACTTTCTCATCAATTATCATAATATGTTTTATCGATTTTACATGATTGTGTCTTATAAGAATATTTTTCTTTTTAATCTTCTTTGCAACATTCTTATTAACTTTGATTAACCAGCCATAAATTTTATAATTTTCAAGATAAACTTCTTTAACTTCGCCTATTTTGTCTCCGTTTTCAGCATAAACATCTTTACCAATTGTATTTTTTAATCTATTTGTGTCCTTGTTTTTTTGCTTTCTCTTTAATATAACTTTAATCAAAACAATTATTCCTGCTAGAACAATCAAAACTCCAAATCCGATGAACAGGTAGTTTTTATTTTGTGAGATGCTTTTCCAAATTGAAGAGAAAAAATCTCCTAATTTATTTGCAATATTTTTAGGGGTCTCTTCAGGTATTGTTTTATTTCCTTTTGTTTCATTTTCTGGAATAATTGTTTGGGATTCGTCTTTGTCGCAAATACTATTATTATTTTTATCAAGACAGCACTCTTTTCCATATCTCATGTAGGGGGCAGGACACACAATTTCTTCTGTCTTATTTTCTTGTATAACTTTTCCCGTTAGACTTCCTCCCCCACCAGAAGAACCTCCTCCTGTAGGAGGTATTGTTGGAGTTGTAATGTTTGATGTAACAACAATTGTTGAAAGAGCAGTAGCCTGAACACCAACTCCTGTTCCAGTTACATTTGCTCTTATCTTATAAGTTCCAGCACTTGAAGGAGCCAAAAAGACAATGGTTGTTGAATTAGTTGCATCATCCCCACTAACATAGAGTGTTTGAGTTCCAGTTGAATAAATAGTCGCTTCGTCATTACTTAAAAGCCAATAATTTAAAATAAAGTCTTGTCCAATATCTTTATTTTTATTTTTCACGGTCATCACAGCACCAAAGTCGATATTTGCAGAAACAGAAGTCGGAGCATTAATGATTACATCATTTGGACCTCCGCCATATCCAGGGATTATAATTTTTATTTGATTTGAAGAATAAATCACTAGATTTGCTGTTCCCCTAGCTATAGAAAATGTTTGCTCCTTATTATTCTGGTCTTTTGAAATAACGAATGAACCTGAATAAGTTTGACTCTGTGTTCTATTTAGACTTATTATCTCAGAAATATTCAGATCATCGTCAGTTACAGCAATTCCTGTTAAGTCTAATCCTCCAGAATTAATAATTTGCACAGTTACGGAATAATTAACATTTGTAGATGTCTGGCTATTATAAATAATATTCTTAATTAGAGTCAGCTGTTGTCCTGTTTCTATTGCAGGCACAATAATGGTTATTTCAGAAGAATTTGCAGAGATTTCATTATTAAGAAGGTTATCTGTCCCATTTACCGAAGCAATTGCAAAAATAATATTGTAATTTGTTGAGTTTCTTGGATAACTTTTCAGATAAGAAATAGAATTTATATTTCCAGTAACAATATCTCCTAAGTCATAGTTGCTTGTAGAAGAATCAGGATCAATTAAATTGACATTATCCGCAGTGCTTTCGCCTTTATTTGTTGTTCTTAGTGTTATATTATAGGTTATGTATGTTGAGTTTAATTCTTGCAAAGAGACTATTTTATCTAAAGTCAAACTTGCGGATGTTTGGCTCATTCTTACCATTGTAACATTATAATAAGAATAACCAACATCAGTATAATTTTCATTTCCAGTTACATTCGCCCTGAAAATATACGAACCAACTAGAAGAGTTACATTCAACCCATTATTTGATAGATAATTTATTCCATCTTTATCCAATCCTATTGTTCCAGCATTTGAACTGGCACTGATATTTATTTGCTGAGGATAAGTTAAAGTCAAGTTACTTGTTCCTCCATTTGCAAAAAATGCCAATATTGGTGTTGCTTTAGTTATATTAACAAATCTCGAGATAGTGAATGAATTGTAATTTTGATTTCCTGAAGCAATTAAAGTAAAATTGTAATATCCTACTGCTAAATTCTCAAAAATATTATTTAAATTAGTAACCTCAATTCCATTTCTGTAAAGAGTTGCTGTTGATGAATTTGTGAATGAGGCATTTATTAAAATACCATAATTTCCATTTATATCTCCTGCTGTTCCATTAAGCAATAATGTTCCGATTGTTGCAGAAGGAGTTATTGTAACATTATAATAAGAATACCCTACATTAGAATAATTCTGGTTTCCAGTTATGTTTGCTCTAAAGATATAGCTTCCTACATCCAGAGTAATGTTTAATCCATTATTTGATAGATAATTAATGTTATCTTTGTCTAAGCCAACAGTTCCATAATTACTTGAAGCAGAAATATTAACTTGAGTAGGATAAGTTAAAGTCAAGTTACTTGTTCCTCCATTCGCTAAGAAAATCAAAACAGGGATAGCGGGATTGACATTAAAAGTAGCATTATCATCGTCATAATCATAATTTCCTGTTGCATAAAGTTTACAAGAGTAATTATAATTTCCTGCTCCCAATAATACACTTGTTGATTTTTCAGAAGTTACATTAACATTATTCCTAAATAATTCTCCGTTGCAAGTAACATTAATATATTTTCCAAAAGTAATCGGAGAAGTTTCATTTATGTTCAGCACAGCTGTCTGGCTTGCAGTAGATATGAAGCTCCATCTTGTTATTGTTAAAGCAGTATAGTTTTGAGTAGCGGGAGCAGAAGCAGTAAAGTTATAAGTTCCCACACTTAAAGTTCTTAAAACATTATTTTGAGCAGTAATATCTGTCCCATTTTCATAAAGAGTGAATGTCTGTTCTGCATTTCCTAAACTTGCAGAAACATTTGTCTGAGCCCCATAACCCGTAGTCTGGTCTCCTGCTGTTCCATTAATCAAAAGAGTTAGAGTTGAGGTTGCAGGATCAATCGCAATATCTTTAGTTATTGAACTTACAGAATAATTTTCATTACCATTTGTTGAATAATTAAAAGTAACAGTTCCTGCACCATAAACAGCATTGGATTTATCTAAAGAACATGTTAATTGAGATGGACATCCGCTTCCAGAAACATCTGTTATAGCACCATAAGTGATAGGTGTAGTTCCTGAAATTCCTAGAACATAAGAACTATTTTTATTGATAATATAGCTACTTGAATTACTCGAAGCACTATAATTTTGTGATGATGTTAATGAGCAATTAAATGAATGAGTTGATGCATTAAGTGTTATTGGTTGTCCTGATGTTATTGTTATTCCATCTACACTTAAACTTGGAGTTCCAACTCCAGTAATTAATGAACAAGTTGGTGTTATAGCAGTTCCATAAGTTTGGGGTGATGTTTTATCAAAAGTGAGGGATGTTTGTGAATTTGCTTGATTAATTGTAAAATCTTGTTCCTCTCCTACATTTGTATAGTTTTGTGTATCTGTTCTTATAGCTGTGAAGTTATAAGTTCCTACACCTAAATTTTGGTCAGAATTATTTGAGATTACACTTCCATTTCTGTAAAGAGTGAATGTTGAATCACAATTTGAATAAGCCTTAAAGATTGCGGAATAAGTTTGCGGAGAGGTCGCATTGAATAATACATTGCAATTTGAATTAGATTGATTTATTGTTAAATTCAAAGTAGTTGAAAAACTTGAATAATTTTGATTGGAAGGTAAACTCCAAGTTATATTCCAAGTTCCAACACCAAAAGTATAATTTTGATTAGGATTAATCTGAGTTCCATTTAGGGTTATTGTTACTTCTGTCTGATTTGTTTCTGTATAGCTTGCATTAAATTGCTGTGGATAATTAATATTAAGATTGACATTATTTCCATTTAACAAAGGTGTTATTAATTGGGTTGCTTTAGTAATATTTGCAAACAAAACAATAGAGGCATTAGTATAATTTCCATCTCCCGTTACATTAAAATCGAATCGGTAATAACCAACTCCCAAAGAATAATTAATCCCGTTTGTAATTAAATTTCCATCTCTGTAAATATTAAAAGTTCCTCCTGTTGTTAAACCAGATGCATTCACCTGCTCTGGATAAACAATAGTCAGATTATTATTAACTCCATTAAGCAGAGTTGTAATCGTAGGAATAGCTTTAGTTATATTCAACCAAAAGGTCTTATATGAGCTTGTATAATTTTCATTTTCAGACGAATAAGCAGTTATGTTGTAATATCCAGAGCCATATGTTTGATTTAATCCATTACTCGATGTTATGTCTGCTCCATCCTTATAAATAATCAAAGTTCCATAAAGAGTTGATGCAGTTATATTTGTTTGTTGAGGATAAGTTAGTGTTAAGTTATTTTCAGCTCCATTTAAAGACAAATTTGCATATCCATTTGCCTTACTTACTGTTAAAATATTTGAAACACTTATAGAAGAATAGTTTTCATTTCCTGTTGTATTATAAGTAAAATTATAATTTCCTGCTCCCAAAGTTAGATTAACGCCATTGCTTACTGCTCCACTCACATTATTATACAGATTACAAGTTAATTGGGAAGGACAACCACTTCCACTGACATTTGTTTGAGTTCCATAATTGACATTCCAAGAAGGGTTTACAGATAAACTCAAAACATAAGAATCATTCTGTGTTATTTGGAAGTTAGTTAAATTTTCAGCATAACTATAATTTCCATTATCAGCTAAACTGCAATTAAATGACCATGTTCCAACTCCCAGTGTTATTGAACTTCCTGAAGTGATTATAGTTCCATTTAAAGATAAAACAGGAGTTCCTTGCCCAGTGATTACAGAACAAGTTGGAGTTATAGAATTAGTATATGACTGAGGAGAAGTTTTATCAAATGTTAAAGATGTTTGTGAATTCGCTTGACTAATTGTTATAGTTGCTGTTACTGAACCAGCTGAATAGTTTGCATTTCCCGAAGTGGAGTAATTTGCAGAAATTGTTCCTGCACTATAAATAGCATCAGAAATATTTAGAGAACAACTCAATGAACTAGGACAGCCCGATTCATGTGTAACAAAATCAGTTGTAGCACCATATGTTATTGGAGTTGTGGGAGCAAGCCCTAAAACATAACTTGAATTTTTTGTAACAGTATAAGAATAAGTTTGTGAATTATTAAACAAATGACTTGTTCCATCCCCATAACTCCAATAATAATAAGAATAAGTTCCAACCCCTAAACTTCCCACATTCCAATAAAAAGAATTTGAAACATTTGATAAAGTATAATTTACATTATTAAATTCAATTCCAGCTGTCCCATTTGAATTTAAAATAGTTATATTAAATTGATAATTATTTGCAGAATTATATTGTGAGCCATTTGCAATACTTGTTAAATTATTTGAAAAGATTGGATAAGATGTATCTGTAACTTGCATCTGATACAACTGCAACACCTCGCTGTTACTAAGAGACCTGTTATACATAATTACTTCATCTATTGAGCCATTGAAATATCTAAAGTTAAATCCATCGCTATTTTCTC
>JBAXEZ010000048.1:0-8029 GCA_037140195.1 archaeon | reverse complement strand
ATTTATAAATATTCGTAATTCTGGAGTTACAACAAAAGGGCAAGATTTAAAAAGGGAAAAAGAGTAAGGATTTTAACTAAATTTATATTAAAAACCAAAATGAACACAAAAACTTTAATGGTTGCCTTTATGGCAGTCTTAGCTGTATTTATGTTTTCATTTGCTATTGCAGATAGTTATCCTACTGTTGTTTCTGGTGAAGCTATTGTTAGTGTTGATGGAATCGACATTAATCATGGTATGCACAATAACACATTGGATTTAGCTGCTTTTGCTGGCGAAACTGTTCCTGTAAGAGTATTCTTCACAGCTGCAGACGACGCAAAAGATGTAAAAGTTAAGGTTGAAATATCTAGCGGAACAAAGGATTATTCCGATTCTTATTTTGTAGGAAATGTTATCACAAATGATAGCAGAGTCTATAGAACTGGAATTATGAATGTTCAAATCCCTGCAAAGCTTGATGATCAAACTGAAGACCTTTACCTAAGAGTTACTATTACTGCTGATGGCTTTGGAAGCTACCTAGAAGAGTACAAAGTATCTGCTCAAAGAAATTCCTATCAATTAGGACTTATTTCTGTTGATTACGATGCTACTGCTTCTGCTGGTGATACAGTTCCTGTTTCGGTTGTTATCAAAAATCTTGGATATGAAGATTCTAGTGATGGATTTGTTCTTGTAGCAATTCCAGAATTAGGTATCTCTGCAAAGGGTTACTTCGGTGATCTTGTTGCTGTCGAAGATTGTGATTCTGACTGTGGCAATACTGACGCTGCTCAAAAGATAGTTTCTTTGAAATTACCTTCCTCAGCTAAAGACGGTGTGTATGAAATGGTTGTAAAAGTTTATGATGATGACTCTGTAACAACAGTTACAAAACAAATCAAAGTAAGTGCTACAACTGATACACAAATTGTATCTGCTATAAAGAATCAAGACATTAGAGCTGGCGAAACAAAGACATTCGATTTGATCCTTGTTAACTCTGGTAGCAAAGTTATGGTGTATAACCTTAATGCAGCTTCTGGTTCTGACTTATCTGTTTCTGTACCTTCAGTAGTTACTGTAGATGCAGGTTCCAGTAAGACAGTTCAAGTTACTGTATCCGCAGCAGATGATGCTGAAAAGGGAGTATATCCATTTACTGTAGAAGCTAACGGAAAAATGACAAGTTTCAATGCAAATGTAGTTGGCGGTAGTGCTGTAGCAATGTCTGCAGTTTTATTGACAATTATACTTGTTGTAATCTTTGTTGCTCTTCTTGCTGTACTTATCGTTCTTTTAACTAAGAAAGCTAAGCCAACTGAAGAAGTAGAAACTAGCTACTATTAATTCGAAAACAAATTTTTTTATTTTTTTTACCTTAAGAAAGGACGGTTTGTCCTTTTAATTTTATTCACTAAGGGGGTGAATGGAGAAAAACGAATATGACCGAGGAACAATCACAACCTAGAACAAAAGAAGCAAACTTATTTTATAATCCCGTTTTAAAAATGGTGGGTCGTTCTGCACAAGATTTTGCAGGAAAAACTGAAGAAAAATATTCGGAGTTACGTCAAAAACTTGGTTTGGATAGTGTGTGGTGTCCTTCCCATGTTAGAGAAATGATGATTTCATATTACTTCAAGATGACTTCTGCTACACAAACCTGTACGCCTCTCCAAGCACATTTACTAGAATTTAATGGATATAGACGAGTTGAGGAGAAGAAATAAAATGGCAGACACAACAATGGGAGATACAATTATGGCTTCTTCTATAAGTCATGTTTTTGATTTACAAAAAATTTCTCCCAGAAAATTGACTCTTGAAGAAAAAACACAATATTCTCTTTCGAAAGATTCACAAGAGCTAGTTATTTGTTCTACCGAAAGATATCTTGTTACAATCGATTGGCAAGACGTGACTACTAAAGAAGTTAGAGAAACAGTTTTTCTTGCGCACAATCCCCAGTCTTGGACTGCGAATCATTATAGTTCAAATGGAAATGATTCTGGTAAAGAGACAGTATTTGATGTGCAAAAATATAAAACGTATTCTAAATTTCTAGATGAGAGAGATAACTCTCCAAAGAGAAAATAAAATGACGTCACAATTAATTTCACAAAGAACTGAAGTTAAGTCAATTGGGGTAGAATTGCCTTTAGGATTAGTTTATGCGACTAGAAACTCTGATGGGTATTGCGTTATTCAAGAAGATAGGGGATTAGATTTAACAGGTTATAAAAACTATATTAGCCTTTGGATTGTGCCTTGCAATGAAAGATCATATGTAAGCAGTTTAAATATTAACTCTCTTTCTTTTCTTCAACGGTTATCGGACGGAAGAAGTTCATTATTGGATGAGCAGCAATTTGATTGGTTTCAGTCTAATTATTCTGCTCTTTTAGCAAAGTCTAATCTTATTCCAATAAGAACAACTCCTGAATTGGAAAGAATATTAGCAGATGCAAAGAAGTAATATGGCCAAAACACTAAAGCAAATAATTGAAGATATTCATCCTTTGGCAAGACCTACCTTAAGAAATGTGGCTAGGATGAGTTTGTATCCTACAGGTATAATGGATTTCGGAGATGCGGTTGCTGAAGATTTGAAGTTAAAAAATAGTCAGGTTGGGAATCTTTTGAAATATTCTGGTGCTTTGTGTGATGTGGCAAAATATCTTTTTTATGGATTTGCTATCGGGTCGTTAATCTATAAAAATTAATTTTTTTGGATAGTTTTAAATAATTTGCTTTCCAATAAATTATATGCAAAGAAATACAATTAGATTGAGCAAAGAGGGTCGAGAATATTGCTTAATTTATAGTTCTAATGGCGAAAGCACCACGTATGTTGCGAAGAAAGTCGATGAGCGAGAAACACTTGAGCCTTTAACATTCACAGATTGCTTGAGAATTGTAGACAGATTACCTCCAGAATTCTATGCAAAAAAAGTAAAAGTAGAAATTAGTAGAGTTGATAGTCCATTAATCGATGTGTTGGAAGAAGACGCATTCAGAGCTTTTGTAAGATTATGCGAGATTTCTTCAAAGTAAAATTATATCTTAGGACTAATAACCTGTGAAAGCCCCTCTTGCATAAGGCTTACTTTTTTCACAGAAAAAAGTTTCCCTGGCACGCGATAGGTCAGCTCATCTGAGCAGAAAATCAAAAAAGAATTTTAGTCAATCTTATAAGCCTTCAGATTGTTTAACAAGAATGTTTGTCAGATTTTAAGACTAATAACTTGGGACAAACCTTCTTGCATACTAACTCCATAGAGTGTGGTTGCTTCGCTTATTAGGGCGTCGTTGTGCGTTATTACTATATACTGGCCTGAAAGCATGTACCTTTTGATTAAAGCCGCTAGAAGCTCTGAATTGTGTTTATCTAATGCTGCATCAATTTCATCAAAAATATAGAAGCAATATGGCTTGTATTCTTGGATTGCAAAAATAAGTGAAAGTGCAACAAGTGTTTTTTCTCCACCTGATAATGAGGTAATATCAAAGTATTTTCCCTTACCTACTTTTACTAAAATGTTCAAACCACCCGCAAAAGGATCTTCTTTATTTTCTAAATCAAGGAATACTTCGCCTTTTCTGCTTAACTGAGTAAAATTTCTTGTGAATAAAATGTTAACTGCTTCTAGCGTTTTCATGAAAGATTTCTTTTTCTTTTTGTCTATTTCGCCGATAATCTTTGTGACTTTCTCTTTTTCAGAAATAATTGTGTTCACCTTATCAACAATCTGGTCGCAAACTAGTTTTACTTGGTCGTAAATTTCTACTGCTTTAAGATTAATTGTTCCTAGCTGATTTAATCTCATTTGAGATTCTTGTATTTTTTCTCTTGCTTGTTCTACGGTTAAATTAATTTGTTCTATATTCTCAAGTTCTTTGAACTCTATTTTCAAATTTTCTAGTTGTGCTTGGTGTTGTGCTTTTTGAATATTTATTGAGCCTACTTTTTCTTCAATATTTCTTATTTCATGTTGTAGTCCCATAATTGTTGTTTCTATTGCTTTCTGTTTATCTTGTAGTTCATTTCTAACGGTGTACAGTTTTTGATATTTTTCGTAAAGTTTTTGTTCTTCTAAATCTTTTTTGTCTAGTATCTTTTCGTTTTCGGCTTGTTTCTCAATAATTGCTTTCAGTTCTCTTTGTGTCTCTTCTGTATCTCTTGCAAGAGTTTTTATTTCTACTTTTATTCTTTCTAGTTCTCTTTGTTTTAAGGCAACATTTGTGTCTACATCTACTTTACTGTATAAAGAAAGCTCTTGGATTCGCATTCTTGCTTCGTCATATTTTTCTTCTACGTTTTTCAATTCTTCAAATTTTTCTTTTGTCTCAGTTAGTTTTTTTACTATTTCTTTTAGAGATTCTTCTGTTTCTTGTTTTTGAGACATAAGTCTTTTAATATTTTCTTTTTTATCATCGGTACTTCTTATTTTGATAATGTCTAATTCTACTTCTTTTTGTTTCTGTTCATTTAGCATTGCTTTCTCTAATGTAACATTGATTTCGTCTGTCAATTCTTTTATTTTTTCTGCGTTTTTCTTAGATTCTTCTTCGGCATTTTTCATCTTGCTGTTAGAATTATCTACTACATAGCATCTATGTTCCTCTGTTATCTTATTTCTACACATTGGGCAAACATCTAGTCCAATAATATCTCCCTTGAGTTTTCTTTCTCTATTTATAATTTGAAATAAAACTGCATTTGATTTTTCTAGCTCTAGAATTTCTTTTTCTAGCTCAATCTTTTTATCTTTCAAATGTTTAATTTCATTAATTGCTTTTTCTTTTAGAGAAACTAAAACTGTCAAAGACTTATCATGTTTAATTTCTGAGAAAACTTGATTGATATTTCTTTCAATTATTTCTAGTTCTTTATTATACCCAATTAAAGTTCTATTTTTTTCTTCTTTTCTGTTTTCTAGGGTAGATAAATCTGACTTTATCATGTAGAATGTTCTTCTTTGTTTTTCTAGTGCGTCAAACTTTTCTTGTAACTCTTTAAGGACTGTCTGCTGTTTTTTTATTTCAGGACTAGTTACTTGGATTTTTTGTACTTCTTCTTCTAACTCTTTTATTTTTTCTTTTAGATTTATCTCTCGTTCTCTATTTTGGTCTATTCTGTTCTCAAAATTTTCTCTTCTAGCAAATGCTGCTCCTAGTAGGGATTTCAATTCTGAAATTTCTTTGTGTAAAATTTCTTGTTCTTCTCCAGTAGAGGACTGGATTTGTTTGTTTACTTCATTTATTGAATCTTGAATTGTTCTAACTTCCGTATCTTTTTCTTTAATTTTTCTTTTTCTTTCATCTATTTCTTTTTTGTTGTTTTCTAACAATTTGTCAACTGCCCAAAGTTCTTTCTCTCTTTCCTTTATTGTTTTGGAAATTACAGTGGCTTTGCATTTTTTTATTGTCTGTTCTATTTTTTGGTAGTTTAGTGCATCTTGTCTATCTTTTTCTAAGTTTTTTAGGTAAGAGTTTTTCTCTCGTAAAATTGCTGAGACTTCCTTTAATTTCTCTTCTGCTTTTTCAAGTTCTGCAAGAGATTTTACTTTTCTTGTTTCATAGATAGAAATTCCTGCTACTTCTTCAAGGATTTTTCTTCTTTCGTCTGGACCCATTTTAACTAGCTCAGTTATATTTCCCTGCAATACAATATTAAATCCATTAGGGTCTATTCCTGCCTGTGCAATTAATTCTATAAGTTCTTGTCTTGTTTTTGTTTCATTATTTATCTTATAGATAGATAGTCCATTTCTTCTCAAAACTCTTTTAATTGAAACTTCAGTTGAATTTATGCTAAATGCCCCATCTGAATTGTCAAAAATAAGTTCGACAAATGCTTCGTTTACACCTTTATAATTCTTAGTTCCTGCAAATAACAGGTTTGCTGCTTTAGCTGCTCTAATGGACTTAATGGACATTCTACCCAAAACAAAACATAGGGCATCGGTGATATTTGATTTTCCAGAACCATTTGGACCTACAATTACATTCATAGCATTTTCAAATGGGATTTCAGTTTTTCTTGCGAAAGATTTGAATCCCTGTAGCACCAACTTTTTTATATGACCTATTTTAACACCTTCTTTTTTATTAAACTTCGAGCGTATTTAAAGATTGTTGAGGTATTTTTTTGTTAGGACATATGTTTATAAACGATTTTTTTAGCAAAATTATATGAAAGGGATTTACGTTATCTGCGATAAAGTTACTGAGAAAGACAGAGAGTTAATTGGAAAAGCAAGGAGGATTTTTCCGTATGTTACTGTTGCAATTTCACTTCCATTTTGGCGAGATGAGAATTATACACTCCATCGAGATATTGTTTCGGATATAAGGAAGATGAATGTTTACTCTGGAGGGTTAGAAACAAGTGAAGTTCACGTTGGTTTAAGTATTGATTTTTTTGAAGAGGGCGGGTTGGAGAACTTCTTAAAGAAAAGTAATGCTGTTTCTTGGGTTGTTCCTAGAGGAGTATCTGCTGAATTAGTTAGAAGTATAGATTTTCCTAAATATTTTATTTATTAGTTAACTTGTTTGTTTAAGAAAGTTGTTTCTGGTTTGATTTTTCGTGTAATTTTTTAACAGTTTCCCAGGAGTGCCGAATTATATCTACATATTTTGGATTTTTGTAGTTGTATTTTAAAAAGTCAACTGTCTGTGGGTCGGAAGGATAACCTGAACCGAACTTTGCATCTAGTTTCTTTCGTAGTTCATCAATTTCATCTTCACGAGTTTCTTTTGCAATTATTGAGGCACCAGAAACAACTGGATAGTTAAAATCTGCTTTATGTTCGGCTTTAATTTTTATTTTTTGATTTATTACTAGTTTTTTTACATAGGCAGCCCATTCTGAAGTATTTACTGATGGACAGTCTAGAATTGCTTCTATTTCTCCTTCTATTCCTTCTGCCAGTTTATTAATTATCATAGCTGCTTTCATTCCTTCTAGATTATTAAGGTTGTCACAATCATCTATTTCTTTTGGAGAAGATTTTTCGAAGTGATATTTATATTTCGCCTTTAGTTGTCTTGCAAGGTGTCTTCTTTTAGCAGGTGCTAAAAGTTTAGAATCTTTTGCTCCCATTTCTTTAATTTCTTCCTCTTTTGATTTTTCAACTAAAATTCCTGCAAGTACCATAGGGCCAATTACGGGGCCTCTTCCTGCATCATCTACTCCAATTAAATATTCTACCATATATTTTCGTATAAAACAAGGTTTAAATATCTTCTAGTATTGGTATTTTTAACGATGTTTAGAGAAAAAGGAGGTTAAAAAATGAAAACAAAGATATTAATGACCGGATTTGTGGCTTTATTTTTAATGCTATTCAGTTTTTCGTTTGCTTTAGCAGAAAATGCTAGTGTAAATGATTCAGTTAACAATTCTGATGTTCCGATACTAATTTCTGCACCTCTTGTTGATGACAATGTGAGTGAATCGGAAGCTAGTGGGAATTTTTTCTGGAAGCAAGCAGACATCTGGTTTACTTTTAATCAAGAAAAGAAAGCTGAAAAAGAGTTAAAATTAGCAGAACTTCAGTTAGTTAGAGCCAGAATTGCTGAAAGAAACAATAATACTAAAGCTATGGAAAAGGCTTTGGAAGCTCATCAAAAGCTTATAGAAAGAGTCAAAGAACGAATTTCTAGATTTGATAATACTTCTGGAAACGTTACTAAGCTTATTGGTCTGGAAAGAGCCCTAGAAGTCCATCAGTTTAGAATCGATAAGCTCAACGAAACATTGGGCAATGCAAATCTTACTGCTGAACAAAGAGAGAAACTTCAAGAGAGGCTTGGTCAGGCTCAGGAAAATACAGATCATTTGATAGAGGTTGCTCAGGAAAAAAGAGACAAACTTGAACAAAGAAAGATGAATCTTTCTGGGAACGGATCTCGTGAAAAAGCCATGGGCAGAAATAGAAATGGTTCTGAAAATGAGTCCGAATCAGAAGATGAAACTGAGTCTGAATTAGAAGACAATTCTAGTGAAGATTCAAACGAAACAGATTAAGTCTGCAAT
>JBAXEZ010000047.1:0-8107 GCA_037140195.1 archaeon | reverse complement strand
ATCTTTAACTCAGAATCTTCTTTTGTTAACTTATCATGCTCAAGAGTAGTAATTTGATGTAATTTCATTTCTAAAATAGCTTCAACCTGTTTATCACTAAAACCAAATTTAGCTTTTAATTGAATTCCGGCTTCTGTTTTTCCCGTCGCTGCTCTAATCAATTTAACCACTGCATCAATATTCTTCTGTGCAATTAACAAACCCTCAACCAAGTGTAATCTCTTTTCTGCCTTATCTAAATCAAACTCTGTTCTTTTTCTAATAACACCCTGTCTATGCCCGACATAAACTTCAATAATCTCTTTAATATTTAATTGTCTAGGCTGATCTTTAACTAACGCTAACATATTTACATCAAAAGTTGTTTGTAGAGGAGTATCTTTCAAAAGTCTATTCAAAGTAAATTTAGGTTCAGAACCTTTCTTTAATTCAATAACAACTCTTACTTTTCCCTTAGCCGATTCGTCTCTAATATCCGAAACATCTGGAAGTTTTTTCTCTTTAACTAGATCAGCAATTCTTTCAACCATTGTTGCTTTGTTAACTTGATATGGAACTTCTGTAATAATAATATTTGGTTTATTTCCATCTTCAATTTTAGTTCTACCCTTCATAATTAATCGACCTTTACCTTCTGTGTAAATTTCTTTTAATTGACCAGATACATAACCGCCAGTTGGGAAATCTGGAGCTCTAATTATCTTCGCTAATTCTAACGGAGTAATTTCTGGATTTTCAATATAAGCGAGTGCAGTATCACAAACGTCATTAATATTATGAGGAGGCATATTTGTAGCCATACCAACCGCAATACCTGAAGCACCATTTAATAAAAGATTAGGTAATTTTGCAGGCATATATTTTGGTTCTGTTAAAGTATTATCAAAATTTGGTAACATTAAAACAGTATTTTTTTCTATATCAAACATAAGCTCTTCAGTAATCTTATCCATCTTAGCTTCTGTATACCTCATCGCTGCGGCAGGATCACCATCCATCGAACCAAAATTACCCTGTCCTTTTACCAGAGGATATCTTAATGAGAAGTCTTGTGCCATTCTAACCATAGATTCGTACGCAGCAGTATCACCATGAGGATGGTATTTACCGATGACATCACCCACAATTCTAGCCGATTTCTTTGTTGGTTTATTATGTTGTAATCCTAAATCATACATTGCCCATAAAATTCTTCTGTGAACTGGCTTGAGACCATCTTCGGCAGCTGGAAGTGCTCTATCGACAATAACTGACATCGCGTAATCAATGAAAGCCTTTCTCATCTCCTGTGAAACTTCTGCATTAATCAATTGTTTAGCTTCGATATTTTTCTTCATATCTTCTCTAATTTGACCAAGTGCTTCTTTGCTCATTCCATTATTTGCTTCCATATCTTTCTCTACCATTATTTCTTTTCCTCCGAAGAACCTGAATTAGCCCATTTACTTATCAATAAAATCCCTATAATAGAAACAATTGTCAAAACAACTGCAGTAAAAAGTAATCCATAAGATTTTACAAATCCAATTTTATCTACGAATTCAGTTATAACATCTTTCCAAGATAAAGCAATAATCAAACCAAACGCAGCCATAATTGCCGTAGACGTTTGCTTCTTGAATTCAGATTTAATAGTATTCGCGTGAGATAAAGCCTTGCTCGCAATCATCTTACCAACTTCTTTCCTTTCAATTTTACTTAAATTATCTTCCTTCATTTTTTTCTGCTCCGCAGAGCTTCTGTCTTAGAAGACTGACTCCGGGACCCCTTGTGGGCAACCTTTTTATTTATTTTCGCATTCTGTTTATTTAAACTTTCTTTGTTGACAACTAGCAATGGAAATATACTCCCATTAAAACTACATTTCTTACATTCCATTTTAGGAATAACTCCAAATGCATTTGCAAACTTGAAAACAAATCCAACTTCTTTACTTCCACATTTAGGACAGAAATAAACTTTTACTAGTTTTTTACTGTCTTCGCATTCACAATGATTACAATCGCAACCCATTTTACAAAGCTCCGCAGGAGTTTGTAAGGTAACGAGCTTGTCGAGCTACCGCTAACTTCCTTGCGAACTCAAAATTTATTTTGTTTAATGTGAGCATTTTACAAATCCAACTCCGCGTTTTTCGCATTTTCTTCAATGAATTGTCTTCTTGGACCTACTGCATCGCCCATTAAAATTGAGAATGTTTCATCAGCTTCTACAGCGTCTTCAACAGAAACTTGTTTCAATATTCTTGTTTTAGGATTCATGGTTGTATCCCATAATTGCTCATCATTCATTTCACCAAGACCTTTAAAACGACTAACTTCTGGATCTCCAGACATATCTTTCAAGACTTTCTTTAGCTCATCATCAGAATAAACATAAGTATCTTTTTGTCCTTTTCTAACTTTGTATAAAGGCGCAACAGCAACGAAAATATGACCAGAATCAATCAATGCAGGAACATATCTAAAGAATAATGTCAATAAAAGAGTCTTGATATGTGCACCATCTACATCCGCATCAGTCATAATAATAACTTTTCCATATCTTAATTTTTCAATATCGAATTGATCTCCAACGCCAGTTCCCATAGCAGTAATTAGATTTCCAATTTCTTCAGAAGAAAGTGCCTTTGCGTGATTTGCTTTTTCTACGTTTAAAATTTTACCCCTTAATGGAAGAATAGCCTGACATTCTCTATCTCGCGCACCTTTTGCAGTACCACCAGCAGATTGACCCTCTACAATGTAAAGCTCAGTTTCTTCGGCTTTCTTCGACGAGCAATCAGCAAGTTTTCCGGGTAAGCCACCAGAACCCAAAGCATTTTTTCTTCTAACTAATTCTTTAGCTTTCTTAGCAGCTTCTCTTGCTTTCAAAGCTTCCGTTGCTTTCTTAGCAATTGTATTCGCAATTGTAGGATTTTCTTCAAAAAATTCAGCCAAAGCAGTAGTTGTAAGTGAATCAACAATACCTTTAATTTCAGAATTTCCGAGCTTAGTTTTTGTCTGACCTTCAAATTGGGGTTCTTTAACTTTAGCAGAAATAACAGCCGTCAAACCTTCACGAACATCATCACCTTCCAGTTTTTCATCTTTCTTAATAATTCCCTTTTTCTCTGCATAATCATTGATAACTCTAGTCAAAGCAGTTTTGAAACCTGCAACGTGAGTTCCGCCTTCAATTGTATTAATTGTATTTACGAAACTTTGAATATTATCGTTGTAAGAATTATTATATTGGATACCTACTTCAATAACCAAATCATCAGAAGTTTTCTTAAAATAAACAGGTTTAGAGTGTATTGTTTCTTTAGTTCTATTCAACCACTTTACGAATTCAACAATACCGCCAGCATAAACAAAATCTTCTTTTTTATCTGCTCTCTCGTCTGCAAATATAATTCTTAACCCTGCATTCAGAAATGCAACTTCTCTAAATCTTGTTGCTAAAGTGTTAAAATCAAAATTCACTGTTGAAAAAATTGAATCGTCTGGATAGAAGGTAACTTTAGTTCCTGTTTCTTTACCATCATAACTTCCAATAACTTTAACCGCATCTTGTGGAACTCCAATATGATATTCCTGCATGTAAATTTTTCCACCTCTTTTTACTTCAACAATCATTTTTTTGGATAAAGCAGCTACAACAGAAATACCCACACCATGCAAACCACCAGAAACTGCATAAGAACCTTTGTCAAACTTACCACCAGCATGTAATTTTGTAACAATTACTTCCATCGCAGATTTTTTATAAACTGGATGCATATCAACTGGAATACCTCTCCCATTATCTATGACTGTAACAGAACCATCTTTATTTATAGAAATATCAATAACAGTACAGATTCCGGCCATAGCTTCATCTACCGAATTGTCCATAATTTCATAAACCAAATGATGCAAACCCTCTTTACCAGTAGAACCAATATACATTGCTGGTCTCTTTCTAACTCCTTCAAGACCTTCTAAAACCTTAATATTCTCTGCAGAGTATTCCTTCTTTTTTTCCTCAGCCATAACACACACTCCTTTGACTAAACATACTCACAAAAAACAAGGACCCTTTATAAAGTTTTCTGGAGAAAATTTGTCGACGGAAAATTAGAAGAGGGAAAAAATTACTTATTTTTTTTGTTTTTTATCCAAAATCCTAAAGAAATCAAACCAATCAAAATTAAAACTCCCCCAATCCAAGAAGAAGTTGTATTTGATAAACCTATCACGTTTCCAGTTATACTATTTGACAAAAAAAATATACCTACGAAAATTCCCACAATACTCAACATTCCCGAAAGTCCATTTGAAGCAGAGTAGTCGTGATGTTCGTGTTTATGCCCATACTGATTATCAGAACCATAAGCTCTGTCTGAGTCATAATGTTTTTTTCTTCCTGTATATTTCCCAGAATAACTCGAATCTGGAAAAGGATTGTCTCTTGTTGGTCGGACGACATTTCCGGATTTATCAATAAAAGACAGAGGTAATTCCATTCCCCGACTGTTATATAATTTTTTAGCCATAAGAAATCGAATAGTCAATAGTTTAAAATACTTCCTAAAAAATAAAAAATCAGTCTCTAGAAACATAATGATCATTTTCTTTATAGAATATTCCGCCCCTAAATCCTTCCCCGTCTTGATAAAGAGGTGATTGATAAGCTTGATTTACAACTGCTGCTAACTCATCAGCTACTTGACGATTAGACATATTCGGAGTAGCTCTTGCTGCAATAACATATTTTAAACTAGCTTCTTTTGCATCAGAGGCTATACCTAATAATTCTGAATCTAACGTATGCTGACTAACCATAGGAATTACTAGTGATCTCGAAAAATAAAGTTCTAATCTTTTAGGTGTATTCACTAACTCTCGAATATAAGGAATCTCTTCTGCAATTTGCTCAGAAGAGGCACTACAATCAAAAAAAGCATACGCTTCGCCACGGGAATGACCATAAATATCTCCCATCGCTCCGCTTTCTCTCCATTTTTTCTGGAATCTAGGATCATTTATTTTGCTTGAATTTACCATATTTACTTTAAGCAGAACTACTATTTAAACCTTCCTATTTGTTACTACCTTTAAGTAACATCTAAATTAAAATAATAGAAGATTACTTAATCTTTATTGCTCGTTCACATCTTTGAGTAATAGTATTTTCAAAGAGACCTGCATACTTAGACAATCTTTCTGGAGAATATCCTACCTCCGCTAATGCTGTTTCTATATTTGTAACTTTGGGATGAGCGAGTATACTTCCTAATTGAAGATAAGTTTTATCAAGATTTCCCCCAACCGAATCGTATACTTCTAAAAACAATTTTGCCCCATCATAATGTGAAGTTAAAATATAATCTCTTTTAAACATAAGAGATGCAAGAGTTGCTTGTCTTTTATCATACTTCTTTACAGCAACTATCTGCTGTTGCATAGCCTCGACCCCTCCAAAAAGCATAGTTTCAACGAACGAAACAGCTTGCCTATTGAAACTAAGATTATCTAGATAAAGTTCTCTAAAAACCGCATCTAGATCCTTAGAACTTTTTGTTTGTTCACCAATAAATCTTACATCATTTAGTAATTCAAATAAACTAGACCCAATATCTAAAGCTTCTCCCAGGCCGCCTTTTGCCTCATTTTTATAAATTTTGTGTCCAGTAATATGCCCAACTTCTCCACCAAACCCATACAACAGAGCATAATCTTCCTTAGAAGGGCAAACTCTGTTTATCAATCTCTCAAAAAACCCAATTTCACGCACACTTTGGGGAGACACCATTTCAATCAAATCCCGCGCATCGTCATTGAGAGGTTTAATTGGAATAAAAGCCACACCCCCTAAAACAAATGGTGAACTCTCATCAATATCTTTTTTCAGACCATCATACTTAAATTTTGCAAATTCCCTTAAGGATTTAGGATACTTTCGAGGATTGTATGTTGCCAAAAGTTGATTCCTAGCATCTCGCTTATCAAAAACTACTTCTGCAGGTTTTATAACTACGTCTCCATTGTGCCCCAAACGATGAGCAAACTCAGAAGCGTATTTACTAGCTAACTCAGCAAGAGTTTCTTTGTTCATTTTTTCAGCAGCTTCTCGTGTAATTATCATTTTATGTTTCGGTAAATTCTCCCAAAGAGAGTTATTACTTTCTATGTCACTCTAAAGTAATAAACATTTATAAACCTTAGTATGTGCAAAATACAACCTAGCTATCTAAAAAATCTTTTAACTTCTGTGCAGCAATTTTTCGCATACTAATTTTGTTCTTTTCTTCTTTAGTCATCTGCTGAAAAGTTTTATAGTATCCTTTTGGCTTGAAAATAGGATCCCAACCAAAATTCGTTTCTCCAGTAGGCTTAACAATTTCTCCTTTAATTGAACCCTCAAAAAAATGAACTTCATTCGCATTTTTAGCGTAGCCAATTATTGTTTTCGCTTCTGCAAGATTCTCATTCGAATTTTCAGTTAACTCAGATATTTTATCTTTTCCTAGTTTTTTACTATCAGAAATTCTCCATATTCCTTCACTTCCAAGCTTCTGCATAAACCATTTAATTAAAGGACCTGGCAAATCATTTAATGATTTAATATACAGAGAAGTATCCTCAATAATAAACGGACCAGAATGATGTTTCAGGGCTTCTTTCATTTTATGTTTAATAATTGCGTATGCATCAGTCTCCTGAATTTCGTCCAAATCAATTTCAAGCTGTTCAATTTCCGGAATAATTGCTTTAACCTCGGCAAATTTATTTTTGTTTCCTGTGATAAAATATAGTTTTTCTTTCATAAACACTCAAATAAATTAAACTTTAAAACACTTTGGAAAACCTATCTTCTAAAGAATAATCTTATTTATAAGATATAATAAATATAAAATAAAAATGGAAACCGAAGTAAATCTAGCAGGAATTTTAATGAAAAATCCCGTTATGCCTGCTTCAGGAACTTTCGGATATGGAAGAGAATATTCTAATTTTTTTGATTTAAATCTTCTCGGAGCACTTGTCACAAAAGCAGTAACTCTAAAGCCCAGAGCGGGAAATTCCCAACCGAGAGCAGCAGAAGTTTTTGGAGGAATGTTAAATTCTATTGGTCTGCAAAATGATGGTTTAGAACTATTTCTTGAAAAAGCAATTCCTTTCCTAGAAAATTACACTGTTCCAATTATTGTCAATATCTCAGAAAACACAATTGAAGACTTTGCAGAAATTGCAAGAAGACTTTCCATTTCAAAAGTTTCAGGATTAGAAGTAAACGTTTCATGTCCAAACGTAAAAGTTGGCGGAATGATATTTGGAACAGATCCGAAAGCAACTTACGACGTTGTTCAAGCAGTAAAACAATCAACAGACAAACCAATTATTGTAAAACTTTCTCCAAACGTAACAAATATTGTAACAATTGCAAGAGCAGCCTATGATGCCGGAGCAGATTCCTTGTCTATGATAAACACTCTTCTTGGAATGGACATTGACGCAAAAACGGGAAAACCCAAAATAAACGGAAATGGAATGTATATGGGCGGATATTCTGGAGCAGGAATATTGCCAGTAGGATTAAGATGCGTATATCAGGTTTACAATTCCGGAATTCCACTACCTATTATCGGAATAGGAGGAATCACAACTGGAATAGATGCTGTAAAATATATTAGAGCAGGAGCAACAGCAATAGCGATTGGAACGTCTACATTCACAGACCCAAATAGTTGTCCAAGAATTATACGTGAAATAGAAAATTTTATGGAAGAAATTCAGATAAAAGATATTAATGAACTAAGAGGAAAAATTACAGAATTATAATTCTCAATAACATTTAAATATAGATTACACTAATAATCTTTAGAAAGATGGTAAATAAAATTATTCTTATAGAAGGGCTACCAGGTACAGGTAAGTCAAGTGTCATGGAAGAACTGAGAGAACAAAATTTAGTTGTTTATGAGTTTCATACAGAAAGAAAGAAAATAACAGACCAATTCGGTATTTTCCTAAAGAACAAAGAAATTAAAAACACAAATAAAAAAATAAAACTATTTGAAGATAAACTAGAGGATATAATTCTCTCTTCCAGATTTTTAAGTCCTAATAAAGAAGAGATA
>JBAXEZ010000046.1:0-8117 GCA_037140195.1 archaeon | reverse complement strand
TATATAAATTTAATTATTTTACAATTACATCAATCCTGCTCTAAAATCTCTACTTTTTTATCTTGCACAAGAATATTCACAATTTCGTTCTCTAAATTCGCAACCTCTCCTTTAGCAAAAGGGCCTAGCGCTTCGCCTTCAAGATCTAAAAACTCCTCAACAGGATCCACAAATCGAACCAGCTTAAAAGATGATTCTGTCTTCGCACCAGCAACCATAGAACCACTTAGATTCTTATCCGCTTTCTCTAAACTTTTTACAATATCCTCAAAAAGTTCCTTTTCAAAATCCAATAAATTCTCAAAATCCTTTTTACTAATCCCAGTCTCAGAAGCAACAAAAGACAAATTCAAAACTTTTTTTCTTCGTCTCAAAAGAAGCTCTTTGAACAAAGCCATAGCATTTTCCAACTTTTTTTTACTCTTTAGAACAACATCCGAAAATATATCTTCATCTTTATCCGAGAACTTTTTCTTCTCTGAAAAATATTCAGAAGCCTCAATCAGAAAACTTTTTTTAAGTAACTGCAAATCATCACTATACCTCTCTTTTCGGAGCGCCTCATATAAGTCATTATAGGTTATCATACCGAAAATAAACAAGTTCGCTTTAAAAGAATTTATATTCTCTTTAGAATGTAGACAAACACCATATTTTTAAAGATATAAAAGCTATTAGTACTATGTTTAAATTCCTAAAAGAAAAACTAAACCAATGGAAAGAGAAAGTAAAGGAAGAGTTTTCAGAGCCAAAAGAAGAAATAAAGGTAAGAAAAGTTAAAGTAAACGCACAGAAAACAAAAACCCAACCAAAAATTTCAAAGACAAATAAACCATCTAAGCCTGAAAAGAAGACAGCAAGAAGACAGGATAAAAAAGAAAGAGAGTTATCTGAAAAAATAGTAGAAGAAATAAAAAAAGAAAAACCTATCGAGTCTCCGGAGGCTCGGTTCGAATCCGAGTCATCCCCTGGGAAGGAGAAACATGGCTTTCTTTCAAAACTATTCTCACATAATGCAGAACAAAACGTTTCTGAAAAGATTTTAGAAGATATTAAAGAAGAAGGAACAAAAATAGAATCTCCAGAAGAGAGACTAGAAAGCGAACAAAAACAATCTTTCTTTGATAGATTCAGAAAAAAAGTTACAGAAGAAAAATTCGACGAACTCTTCACTGAACTTGAAATGATCATGCTCCAGAATAATGTAGCCTACGAAGTAGTTGAATATATTAAAAAGAGACTCAAACACGATTTAGTCGGAAAAAATCTAGCGGAAGTAAGTATTGAAGAAAAACTAAAAGAAGCTTTAGAAGAAATTCTTATCAACCCGCCAAATTTAATAAAAGAAATAAAAGACAAATTAAAAGAAAAGAAACCATACGTAATCGCTTTCGTCGGAATAAACGGTTCTGGAAAAACAACTTCTATCGCTAAAGTTACTAATTTGCTAAAGAAAGAAAAACTAACTGTCTGTTTAGCAGCAGCAGACACATTTAGAGCTGCAGCAATTGAACAACTTCAAGTTCACGCAGACAAACTAAAAGTTCCTCTAATAAAAAAAGAATATAACTCCGACCCTGCCGCAGTAGGATTTGAAGCGATAGCCTACGCAAAAAAACATGGAATAGATGTTGTTTTAATTGATACTGCTGGAAGAATGAACACAAAAGAAAGTCTAATGAAAGAAATGGAAAAGATAATCAAAGTGTGCAATCCAGATAAAAAAATATTCTTAGGAGAGAGTATAACTGGAAACGACGCAACAGAACAAGCTCGTTCTTTTAATCAACATATTTCTATTGATGGAATGATTTTGAGTAAAGCAGATATAGATGAAAAAGGCGGAACAGCTTTGTCCGTTTCTTATATAACAAAAAAGCCAATTTACTTTTTAGGAACTGGCCAAAAATACGACGACTTGGAAGTTTTCGATAAAGATAAAATGATTAAGACGTTGGGATTATAAAAAATAATTACTTTCCAGGCCCATCTAAAACATCTTCAACTTTATTCATCAAAGAATTTTTCTTAATATGCAATTGAGATTTCCAGAAGAACAAACCTACAATTAAGAAAGTCACGACCGGAGAAATCCATTCAGCTATATGCCCTCCAAACGCATCATAAACCATTATTACCCCTAAGAAAAATATTGAGTACATGGCACCATTCTTCAAGTAAACATAATCTTTAATTCTGTCGACCCCCGCAACTGTCAACCTTTGAACAACTATTGCTCCAACACCATTACCTAAGAAAATCAAAGGAACAGAAAGAGTAAATGCAAAAGCCCCCAAGACACTATCGATAGAGAATGTTGCATCAATAACTAGTAAAAACATAATTTTACTAAAATCAGATAATGTCTTTTTAGTCAAACTTTTCTCTTGTTCTTCAGCATTTGTCTTAAAACCATGAGTAATAAAAAAAGCTGTCGAACCTATCACTGCACTAAATGCAATTAGAGGATTTAATTTCAAAGAATACCAAACAATCGCCGTCAGTAAAATAGACACAACTGCAAAAAACCAAACTGCTTGCTTATGTATAAATTTTTCCCCAATCAAACCATATTCTTTTGGCTCCACAAACCACCAATGTAAAAATAAAAATAATAAATAAACTCCCCCGCCCATCAACAATATTGGAGCAGATGATTCTACTGCCATTTTCACACTTTCATCGGAGCTAAAACTTGCAAAAAGAGCACCGATAGGCCCAAGACTTGGGTTTGTTCCCCAAACAATCAACCAAGGTAAAAGACCCCTAACTACAAAAACCCCAATCAAAATCCCCCAAAATAAAAACCATTTTCGATAAGCAGGAGTAATTGTTCTTAAAACATCAGCATTAATTATCGCATTATCAATACTAGTTATAATCTCAAACAAGGTAAGTCCAAAAATTACAATTATAAGCGAAAGGAAATCAATCATAAAAAAATAACAAAATTTTGATTTATTAACCTTTCTAAACCTCCATCCAAAACCTTAAAACTGCTGATTCTTTGGCTATTTTATGCTAGAAAAAGTATCCGAAGCCTTCACAGGCGGAATCAAAAAGATAACAAACGCAATCTTTGTAGATAAGAAACTTATAGATGGAATCATAAAAGATATCCAGAGATCTTTAATTGAAGCGGACGTAAACGTAGAACTGGTTTTCAAACTTAGCCAAAAAATAAGAGAAATCGCAATTGACGAAAACATCAAAGGAGTAGACAAAAAAGAGCAACTCGTGAAGTTAATCCACGATCAAATTGAAATTTTAATTGGAAAAGGCAAAGAACTGAAATTAGAAAAGAAAACAAAGATTATTCTTTTAGGCCTATATGGCTCAGGTAAAACTACCACCATTTCCAAACTTGCCTTCTATTACGCTAAACGTGGAAAAAAAGTTTGCGCACTGGGTTTGGATACTCAAAGACCTGCAGCTATGCAACAGCTAGAAGCTATGTGTGAAAAAGCAAAGGTAAAAGCATTCATCGATTTGACAGAAAAAGATCCTTTGAAGATTATCAAGAAATACGAAAAAGATATAGAAGAATATGATCTAGTTTTAATCGATACTGCAGGTAGGGATGGTTTAAATAAAGAATTAATCGGCGAAATAAAATCCATTGAAAAGAAAATAAAACCAACCTATAGAATTTTAGTTCTTCCAGCAGATATTGGACAATCAGCAAAAACACAAGCAGAAGAATTTCAAAAAGCACTTTCGGTTGATGGCGTTATAATCACAAGAATGGACGGAACAGCTAAAGCCGGGGGAGCACTAACTGCTTGCGCAGAAACTAATGCACCCGTTTTCTTCATAGGTACTGGTGAAAAAATACATGAATTTGAAATATTTAATCCTACAGCTTTTATTTCCAGATTATTAGGAATGGGAGACCTAGAAGGTTTACTAGAAAAAGTTCGTTCTGCGGTAGATGACAAGCAACAAGCAAAAATAGAAGAGAGATTAAAAGAGGGAAAATTCAACCTTAACGATTTATACTCACAATTAGAATCCATGGGACAAATTGGAAGCTTCGATAAACTAATGGGAATGATTCCTGGTTTCGGAAACGCAGCTGCAAAAGTTCCAAAAGAAGCAATGCAAAAACAGGAAGAAAAGATGAAACATTGGAAATACGCAATTCAGTCTATGACTAAAGAAGAAGTCGAAAATCCAGAATTATTTGATAAGCAAACTACAAGAATCCAAAGAGTTTCAAGAGGAAGCGGAACAACAACTTCAGAAATCAGAGAACTTTTGAAACAATATAAAATGATTAACGAACTAATGAAATCTCAATCTTCAATGGCTGGACTTCAAGAAGGAAAAATCGACAAGAAATTGATGGCAAAGATGGCCCGACAATTTAAAGGCAAAATAAAGATGTGAAAATGATAATACTAATCGGCGGAGCCCCAACAGTTGGAAAAAGCTATACTGCAAAAAGAATCGCAGAAGAGCTAAAGTTTAAATGTATTTCTACAGATGACATAAGAGAATTAATGAGAAAGAAAGTAAACAAAAAAGATTATCCACATCTATTTAAATTTGCAAATGCAGATTCGAAAATGGCCAAAGAATATTTAACAAAAAATAGTGCAAAAGACATTGTAAAAAGTCAAAATGAAGAAAGCAAAGAAATGTTCAAAGAAATAGAATCAATTATTAATAAAAATATTCAAAAAAACATAATAATCGAAGGCATAGCAATAATCCCTGAATTCATTAACAAACTAATTACGAAAGAAAAAATAGTATCCTTATTTCTTGTGGACGAAAATATAGAAAGAATACGAAAAGTAATATTTAGCAGAGGACTATGGGACGATGCAGATAAATATCCAGACTCAGTGAAAGAAAAAGAAGTCAAATGGGTTTTAGAATTCAACAAGTTCATAAAAAAAGAATCTAAAAAATATAAACTAAAGACTATTGAAATAAAAAATCAGAAAGATTATTTGAAAGAAATCAAAGAAGATATACTCCCTTGAAAATCTAAAACCTTATAAACAAATTCCCCCTATAAATTGTATGAAAAAGAGTGGTGAAAAAAGTATTTTAATTCTCCTAGGTATTTCTCTAGCCCTAACCATAATCTTAAGTTTCTTTTTAGGAAATGTGATAGATAAAATTTCTAAAGATTATATAGAGTTTCTTATTGGGCTTTCAATAACCATGGCGGGTTTTGGACTAGTAGCATTTCAAGTTGCTAAAGCTTCAAACGCTCTGAAAAAAGATTTTATTGAATCAAGTATCCTTTTAGTGTTGAGTAGTTTATTTGGTATTTTCTACTGGGCAGATGGAGAAACTATCTGGCTAGCAGTAACGAGCAGTTTCTTTTTTCTTTGGGGAATTGTACTCCTTTTATTAATTCTTATAGACAAAAGATTTGATATGATTGATTAAAATTGAGTTCCGATCTTAGCAAGATTATCTAAAATAAACTTTTCAGAAATACGTGCACTCAATACGGGTTCTCTACTAGAATAAGAAGCATCGAGTGAAAATCCGTCAGGAGAAATAACTTTGATCAATGTTATAACATCGACTACCAACAGTCTCCTCCTTTACAACCAAAGGATTACATAAAACTCTAACAGAACTATATTTAGGCCCAATAAAAACTCCTTTTTCGACTTTAAGTCCTTCGCTCATTACCCCAACGTAAGCTACCATAAATCTAAACAGAAACACCAGTTTATAAAAATTATTGTACTAAAAATAAAATTTCTTGTATACTAAAGTCTCCAAATCCATAGGCCCTAGCCAGCCGGAGGAATAGGAAAATCGATCCAAGAGAGAGGTCTTCCTACATATTTTTCAACCGCATCCTCAAAAAAGGAAGTAGACATAGCGAGTGCAGCATGCACACCAGTATTATATTCATATGAAAGTCTTTCGTATTGCTTACTGCTTAAAACAACAGGCAAACATTGTTCAATAGCAGTCAACTGAGAAGATGAAAAGAATAGAGGATCAAACGCATTTTCGAGTCCCCGTCTAACATTCTCAACACCAAAACGTTTCCTAACTGAATCTAAAATTCTTTCAGAAACTTGATCAAAAGTTAAAGCCTTTCCGCCAAGCTCATAAGTTTTTTCCACTTGTTCATCTGCCATTTTAATTACTAATCTTTAACATTTATAAACAATATTATTCTCCATAATATATGGTCAAACAAACACTTGCACAAGGTGCAGAAGCAATTATCACTAGAGACAAAAATAAAGTTACAAAACATAGAATTTCTAAATCCTATAGGCATAAAGAAATCGACGAAAAAATAAGAAAATCTAGAACACGAAAAGAAGCGAACATTTTGAAAAAAGCAAAAGAACTAAAAATTTCCGTTCCAGAATTATTAAACCAAGAAGAGTACTCTTTAGAGATGGAGTTCATTGAAGGAGATAGACTTTCAGATACACTTAATTCCTACGAAGAAAAAAAGCAATTTACAGTTTTAAAAAAACTTGGAACAGAAGTAGCTAAACTTCACATGAACGATATAATCCATGGAGATTTAACCACTTCAAATACAATTCTTAAAGGAGAACAAGTTTACATTATTGATTTTGGCCTAGGATTTATTTCCAAAAGAGTTGAAGACAAAGCAGTTGACTTGCATTTAATCAAACAAGCACTCGAGGCAAAGCACTTTCAAAACTACGAAAAACTATTCGAAAAATTCTTAGAAACTTACTCCAAAGATCACAAAGAAGCAAAGCAAATTCTAGAACGATTTAAGAAAGTAGAAGCACGAGGCAGAAATAAACATTAATTCCTAACAGAATTCAAATATCTTTCCAAATCCTTGATACTTATACCGATTTCTTTTAAATGAACAATTTCCCTATTTACAGAATCTCTTACCCCTATGTAAGCTTCATTTACCACAAGAGGCCTATCAATAACAACGTCCTCGCCATCTTTCAAAGAATATTTTACGCCAAAAGAATCTAAAAATCTCTGACCTTCTAAATCACTAAGATCACTACCTACTTTTACCTTTGTAGACCGAAAAACATTTTCAAAATAAACAGACTCCTGCAAACTCCTCTCCTCTTGTCTCTTGCAAAAAGCTAATCCTGCAATCCCTAAACCTAAAATAGTAGTAGCAACTAAAACATTTCCAATATAACTTGATCTATTGTTTTCCATCTTAATTTATCAGAACCTCTTATAAAAATATTAAGAAAAATAGTTTATAAGTTTTATTGTGATGTTCTAAAAATTCTTGCCAGATAAAAGTCAATAAAATCCTCCTCAAAAATTTCGCTCTTTGAAATAGCCTCCACCCGGCGAGCAAAACGCTCTTGAATAAATTGTTGCGAAGCAACTAACATTAGTAACCTCACGAGAGCATTTTGGGAGTTAGAACCGGAGGTTCGAATCCGCCAAATGAAAATTAATAGCCCCACCCGGATTCGAACCGGGGTCACAGGCGTCAAAGGCCTGTATCCTTGACCACTAGACTATAGGGCTTTTAGGAAACCGCAAGGCCTCCAGGGTCCAGTCCCTAAACTAAACCGATATTATTCTCAAAATTTAAGCGTTTTTAAGGGTTTGGTTTTAATCAAAATTTACCTTAGCATATCCAAAACTTCACAAAGATTATTTGAATCGCCAACCATTTTCCCAGCAAGATCCAAAAGAGGCTCTCTAAGCTGTTTGTTCAAACCTCCAGTCCACGCACAAGACTTCAAATATTCCTCATTTGCACAACCACAAGCCATATGACGTCTGTCTTTCACAACATCTAGATAATAAGGAGAAGCCTCTTGAAGAATCTTGTTAAAAATAGCAATAGCAGGATCTACAGTCCAAGAAAGAAGAGTACATGGATTTTGATCAGAGTAATATGCACGAAGTCTCTCTAAATGAAAACGAGTATTCGAAACATCTGCCCCAACAAAATTGGCATAAAGTAAAGAAGTTTTTCCGAGAGTAGTATCAACAACAATAGGAGCAGAATAACTTACAACCCTAAAAGGACATATCAAACCAACAACCGGCCCAGAAATATTTTCAAAATCTTCTGGCAAAGTCCCACCCTGAAAACCCCTTTCTGAAAATCTATACTTTCGCACTTGCCTTCCTTCGTCTTCCTTTGGGGCCGC
>JBAXEZ010000045.1:0-8151 GCA_037140195.1 archaeon | reverse complement strand
CTTTAAATTTGTTATCTACAAAGTTTTCGTGATTCTTAAATCCTTGAAGAGAAAAGTTCTTTATTTTACTTTTAGTTAAACTTGTTACCCATTTTAACATACTCTCTATTTTTTCTTTTGTGTGTATCTTTTCAATTATTGTTGTTCTAAATTCATAATTTGGAAATTGCGAAACAACTCGTATACTTTCTTCTAGTCTATTCATTGGGAACATTACCCCTACAATCTCTGAATAGTCTTCTTTTGGACCCTTTATATCCATGGCAACGTAATCTACTAGCTTTTTGTCTATTAGGTCTTTTAGTTTTTCTGGATAACTCCCATTTGTGTCAATTTTTATAAAATATCCTAGTGCTTTTATTTTTTCTAGAAAATCTATTTCTATGTTCATTAACGGTTCTCCTCCTGTGAAGCAAACACCTTCTAGTAGTCCGACTCTTTTTTCTAAAAATTCTAAAACTTCTTGTTCGCTTATATTGGGAGTTTCTTCTTTTAATACTAAAGAGGGATTATAGCAAAAGCCGCAGCGAAATGGGCAGCCATATAAAAAAATAGTGCAAGAGATTTTTCCAGGATAATCGACAAAGGTTGTTTTTTCTATATGTTTAATGTGCATAATATTCTTTTGAGAAAATGGTTTATATTGTTTTATGTAGTAAGAGATAATCTTCTAGTGTTAGTTGTCTTAATTTTAAAGTAGTCACAAAAAGAAAAGTTTATAAATTGATTTTTATATGGTCTTTTATGGATGATAGAAAAACTGAAGCACTAAAGAAAGAGCTTAAAAAAAGCTGTGCAATACGTGCAGTAGTTGCTGCAGGTTTAGCCGGATGGTATATTTCCAATAGTGCTCCAAGCGAGTATGGTGCCTCTCCAAATCGTTATTCTTTACCTTCTGAAATAGTAGTTAACGAAACAAGTTTACCCTATACAACTAGGTTGAAACCATCTAGAATTAAAGAAGGTGAAGATTTAGAAAAAGTTAGGTTTACTTCTGCTGATTTAGAAAAAGTTATTCAAACAAAAGATATAGACTTTTCCAAAGATTTTGAGATTAAAACGGATAGATATCGATTGGTAAAGGCTAACGATTGGCTACCTTCTAGGGCAATTGGGCATGTTCTGTCTTTGCCTAAAAAATTATTCTTTTGGGATTGGGATATTTCATTAGGGCAAGATTCTCAAAGAGCAAGAGCAACATTATCTATGTTAGAGGGCGATAAAGATATTAAAGATCTGACTGTAAGAGTTAACCACACGGAAGCTTTCTATGACTGGTATCGGATGATGACTGATAAAAAGTTGACTGAGAGAAATCCTTTTTTATACAGGGCGTTAATCGGTACTCTAACAACTGTGGGAAATGAGCTATGGGCTGAATTCGGAAGAGGGGACTATTACAATCCATTAACAAGAACGGTAGTGAGTTATAGTAATGTGGAAAGTATTCCTGCACATGAGATTGGACACAATAAAGATTTTTCACGATTTAGTACTGACTGGGTTTATGGTCTTTCTAGAGCTATTCCTCCAGTAATGGTTTATCAGGAATGGAAGGCAAGTGATAATGCTAGAGGTTTAATAATTAAAAAAGATGACTGGCAGTTTAATAGATATTTAATTCCGGCTTTAGGAACTTATGTTCTCGGTGCTTGGGGAATGATGAAAAAATATGCATCTGAGATAGGAAAAATGGTTAGTAAATAATTCAATGAATGTTAGTTTTCTGCTTAAATTAAAAAATATTTAAAATACCCCGAAGGGTATTTTATTAAAAAATTATCTATTCAAAACGAAAAAGTTACTCGGTCCTTAAACTCTTCTGCTTTGCCTTCATTCCATTGTTGTACTGGTCGTAAATACCCACAAATTCTGGAATATACTTCGCATTTAGTTCTTTGTTTCATTTTTCACCTCTTTAATTAATTACTCTTTTCTTTATCCTTCACAAGTTCTTCATCACATTTTGGACAGAACTCATGTTCTCCTGCCAAATATCCGTGTATCGGACAGATGGAAAAAGTCGGAGTAATTGTGAAGTAAGGCAAATGATATTTTGCGGATATTTTTCTAACTAGTTCTTTAACCATCTCAGGACTTATTTTCTCGCCGATGAAACCGTGGAATACTGTTCCGCCAGTGTATTTACATTGAAGATTATCTTGTAAGTCTAGAGCTTCAAATATATCTGGAGTATATTTTACTGGTAATTGTGTTGAATTAGTATAGTATGGTTTTGCTCCTAGTTTTACTGCATCTTCGTTAGCAACTAAAATTCTTCCGAATCTATTTTTATCCATTCTTGCAAATCTGTAGGTTGTTCCTTCGCCAGGAGTCGCTTCTAAATTGTAAATATTCCCTGTTTCTTTTTGGTATTCTTCTAATTTCTTTCTCATGAAGTCTAAAACTTTTTCAGCGAACTCTTTTCCTTTAGGGGTAACTATTGACTCTCCTGGCATAAAGTTGGTAATTGCTTCATTCATTCCCAATAAACCAATTGTTGCGAAATGATTTTTCCAGTATTGGCTGAATCTTTCATTTACATGTCTCAAATAGAATTTCGAATATGGATAAAGTCCGGCGTTTGTTAAAGTTTCAATGGATTTTCTTTTTATTTCTAAACTTTCTTTTGCTAGTTCCATTAAGTATTCTAGTTTTCTCATAAAATCATTTTCATCAATGGAGGTAAATCCTAGTCTTGGCATGTTTACAGTAACTACTCCTATCGAACCTGTTTGGGGGTTTGCACCGAATAATCCTCCGCCTCTTTTTCTTAGTTCAGTTTGGTCTAATCTTAAACGACAACACATAGAACGTGCGTCTTCAGGTTTCATATCTGAATTTACAAAGTTAGAAAAATAAGGAATACCATATTTTGCAGTCATTTCCCAAATTAAATTATGTTCTGGACTTTCCCAGTTGAAATCTTTTGTAATGTTGTATGTTGGAATTGGGAATGTAAAAACTCTTCCTGATGCATCGCCTTCAATCATTGTTTCTGCGAATGCTCTGTTGAATAAATCCATTTCAGCTTGGAATTCTTTGTATGTTTCTTTTTGTGGAATTCCGCCGATGATTACTGGTTCATCCGCCATATAGCTTGGAACTTTCAAATCCATTGTAACATTTGTAAATGGTGTTTGGAAACCAACTCTTGTTGGTACTGCTAAATTGAAAACAAATTCTTGCATTGTTTGTTTTACTTGTTTGTAATCTAGTCCATCATATCTAATAAATGGTGCAAGTAAAGAATCGAAATTGGAAAATGCTTGTGCTCCGGCTGTTTCGCCTTGCAGTGTGTAAAAGAAATTTACTACTTGTCCTAATGCAGTTCGCAAATGTTTTGCGGGTTTAGATTGGACTTTTCCAGAAACGCCTGTAAAACCGACGGTGATTAAATCTTTTAAATCCCAACCTACACAGTATGCACCTAGAGTTCCTAAATCGTGGATATGAATATCTCCATTTTCGTGTGCTTTTCTAATTGCTTCGGGATAAACTCTCCTCAGCCAGTAGTTTGTAATTATTTTTGTTGCAATGTAATTATTTAACCCTTGAAGAGAATAGCCCATGTTGGAGTTTTCTTTTACCATCCAGTCGTTTAATCCTATATAATCTTCAACTGCTTCGATCGTGTCAAATAATCCTTTAACGTTTCTTAACTCTTCATGAGATTTTCTGTAAAGAATATATGCCTTTGCAGTTTGATCGTGTCCTTCTTTGATTAATATTCTTTCTACGGTGTCTTGGACTTCTTCTACTCCAGGAATTCCTTCGGCTCCATATTTTCTTGTTAAATCATCTACTGCAAGTTGTGCAACATGATCTGCTTTTTCTTTGTCTTGCCCACCGACTGCTCTTACTGCTTTCCAAATTGCTTCAGCCATCTTATCCTGCTGGAACTGAACAACACTTCCATCTCTTTTTCTTACTTTTGTTACCATCTTTTATTTTTATTTTTTTAAATCCTGTAATTCTTTTTTGAAATCTTCAATGTCTGCGAATTCTCGATATACGCTTGCGAATCGAATGTATGCGATTTTATCCGTTTTCTTTAACTTCTCCATGATAATCTCGCCGATTTTTGCAGTTGTTATATCTTTATCTTTTGCGGTTCGATATATTTTTGCTTCAATTTCACTTACAATCTCTTCTATCTGTTCTGAAGTGAAAGGTCTTTTTTCGAATGCTTTGTTTATTCCGTGATTTATTTTTTCTCTATCAAATTTTTCACGTCTTCCATCTTTTTTTATTACGCTCAAGTCTATTTCAACTCGTTCGTAGGTTGTGAATCTTTTTTCACATTTTAGACATTCACGTCTTCTTCTTGTCATGCCTTCACTATCTCTCTTGTCGTTAACTTTCGTTTCTTCGTTTTGACAGTAAGGGCATTGCATTTTTGATTTTTCCTCTATTTGTCGAGGACACAACATATTGTGTTTGTTTTATACGTAAAACACCATATATTGTGTTAGTGAGAGTGTAATGATGGCTTGAGTATTTAAATATGTGTTACCACTTTTCTGGTGAATTGAGGTTTATTTCGTGTGGAAATTGCCCATAAATTTTGAATAAACTTCATGTGCTATGTCCTCTATCTTCCTTAATCCCTTTATCGTGCCATCTGTTGTGCAGTTGATTTGAGTCCAACCATAATTTTTTGCAATCCAAAGATAAGATTCTTCTGCATCTCTTAAATGGTCTACACTGCTTTCGTGGGCATCTGCAATTCCTTTTCTTCCTTTTTTTAATTCCATTCCTACTTGATAAGGCATATAGAGAAAAATAACTTGGTCTGGTTTTGGCAAATTTAAAAGACCGTATTCTAAATTGTTAATAAATGTTACAATTTTTTCTCTTTCTTGAATTGTTTTTGCTTTGCCTCCTTGATGTCCCATATTTGATTCTACATATCTATTGGAAACAATACTTCTTCCAGAATTAAGAATTAAGTTCATTTCTTCTCTTGCGGCTACTCTATCTGCTGCGTAATATAAACAAGCAACTTGCGGATCTAGTGTTGTTGGAGATTCAAACCAAGATTGGCCAGATTTTCCTAAGTAACATTCTCCGACGATTCTTCCTGTTGGAGTTTCATATCTAGGGAAAGAAATTGTTTCAACAGGAAAGCCTTCGCGTTGTAATCTTTCATAAAGTAATTTTGTTTGAGTTTCTTTGCCTGAGCAATCTGTTCCTTCAATTACTGCTAATTTTCCAAGGGACATTTTATTTTCGTGAGTAGCTCATAAAGGAAAAACCTTCTTTGTCCACTTGATTATTTAATTGCCATTGAGAGTAGTCTACTTCTGGGAAGAATGCATCACCCTCATAAGATTTATACACTCTAGTTAATTCTAAGTTAGTTGCTAATGGGAGTGCTTTTCTATAAATTTCTTCTCCCCCTATGCAAAATATTTTTTCTTTAGTTGCAATTGTTAATGCTTCTTCAATTGTGTGTGCAAATAATACTCCTACGGCTGAGTAATCTATTTGTCTTGTTAAAACAATATTTTCTCTAGAGGGCAATGGACGTCCAATGGAATCAAAAGTTTTTCTCCCCATTATTATTGAGTTTCCTTTCGTTAATTCTTTAAAGTGTCTCATTTCTTCTGATATTTTCCAAGGTAATTGATTATTAACTCCGATTACATTATTTTCAGATATCGCTGCAATTATTGTAAGATTTTTCATATTGCAATAGGATAATCTAATTTAGGGTGATGTCGATATTCCTGAAATGAAGTATTCTGATGAGTCCATTCAAATATGGAGGTAGGGCCTAAAGTTTCTATCCTAGATAATTTCAAAGGTTCTCTTTTTATTTGTTCTTTAGCAATTTCAATTTGATTATCATAAATATGAACATCGCCTAAAAATCCGATTAGTTTTCCCTCTTTTTTTCCTGTGTGTCTTGCAAGTAGGTGTAATAGTGTTGCATAGCTCCCAATATTAAATGGGAGCCCCAATGGCGCGTCTACAGATCTTTGATTCCACATTAGATTTAATTTATCATTTGTTACAATAACCTGGAATCCATAATGGCAGGGCGGAAGTGCCATTTGATTGAGCATTTTAGGATTCCATGCCGAAACAATCATTCTTCTGTTGTCTGGATCTTTTTGAGTTATGCTCACAATATTTGCTAATTGGTCAACTCCTCTATTAAAGTAATCTGCGTGTTGGTCAATGTATTCTGCTCCGAAGTGTCTCCATTGAAATCCATAAATTGGTCCTAAATCTCTTTCTTCGGCCATCTTTCTTTTCGTTTCTTCGCTATGGCCATAAGGAACTTTAGTAGGATTGCACCATTCATCCCAAATATGGCATCCTCTTTCTTGATACCATTGTTTGTCTGTGACTCCTTTGATGAACCCTTCTAGTTCGACCATCATTGTTTTTTTTGCCATTTGTTTTGTAGTTAAAAGTGGAAATCCTTTAGACAGGTCATGCTCAAACATTACTCCGGGGATAGAAATTGCGCCAACCCCTGTACGTGTACTTTTAGGTTCTCCCTCTTCCAAAATCTTTTTCAGAATGTCTAAATATTGTTTCATACTCCCAATATTTAGTTTATCTATTTAAATAAAGTTTTTATGTAAAGTATATTTTGAAAAGTAAATTCGTTTAAAAACCGGTTCACTGGAAAAAGATAAAAAAATGTATTTTGGTTCCACAAGATTTATAAAGGAATGAAAATAATATTTTTTTATGGCTAAGAAAAAAGAGCATGGCGAAGCTAAAGTTTCCGAGGAAGCTAAAGAATCTAAGAAATCAAAATTTAATTTTTCTAAATTAAATTATTGGATGGTTGCGGCTGTTCTTTTAGCAATTGTTTTATTAGTATTTGTTTCAGTGGATTCATTTTCATCTATATCTAAAAAGAAAGCTGGCGAAACAGTTACTAACTTTTTAGTTTCTGCATATGGTGTAACTGCATCTGATGTTAATATTACTTCAGTTTCTTCAAAGGATGATTTTTATTTTGTGAACTTTTCAGTACAATCTCAATCTGGTTCATTTACTGTTTCAAAGGATGGATCTTACGTTGGTCAAATGATTTCTATCGTCTCTCTTAAAGCTCCTGCTGCTTCTACTTCTACTACTATTGCTAAGTCTGATAAACCTGTTTTTGAGGCTTTTGTTTCTCCTTACTGCCCTTACGGTTTACAATATATGAAGGGATTAATTCCAGTTTATGGATTATTAAAGAATAAAGCAGATATAAAAATAAGATTATTAAGCCCAACTCACATTGCCGAAGAACAACCACAAATTGTTAAAGAATTATGTATCCAAGATGTTTATGGAGAAGATCTATACTTTGAGTTTTTAAGAAATGTAGTATGCGATTCTGTTGCATCCGAATGTTACAATGTATATCATGGAGTAAATCTTCAGACCGGAGCAAGTATGCCTGCTTCTGCAAATACAAAGAATGGTACTTACTTTACAAACTGTATGGCAAAGGTAAATGATGCTGCTATGGTTAAAGCAAAGATAAACAAGGCTAATATTACTTCTTGTGTATCTTCTAAAGGAAATGCTCTTTATCAAGCTGCTTTGAAATATAATGAAAATTATGATGTCGGTGGTTCACCTTCTCCTTTCATTGGCGGAGTTGCTCTTCCAAAGGATTTAAGTGGACGATCTCCAAATGACATTAAGAATGCAATATGTTCTGCATACAATACTGCTCCAAGTGAATGTTCGACAGCATTGTCTACTACTACTTACAGCCCAGGAATAGGAATTTCAACTCAGAAAGAAGGAAGTGTTCCTAGTTCTGTTTGTGGTTAAAGATATTTTTTATTTTAAATTTTTTAAGAACTTGGATTTTGTTATGGGGGTTTAACGTGGAGATATATAATTCAGTAGTATTTTCGGAGATGCCTATTTGTATTTTATATAGCCGGCTATTACTGCTATTTCTGCTACAGTTCCGAAGATGTTACTTATAATAATTGCAAAGGATGGCAATAAAAACCCATAAATTAGCCAGATTAATCCCCCAATTAGTAGCATAAGGCGACTTGATAGGGAGACGTCTTTAGCTCTTTTTGTTTTAAAAATTTTAAAGGCCTGCGGAAATCCTGCTGATGCCATCATAACCCCGCTTATACTTGCTAGAATTTCAAAGAGGGGTAGTAATTC
>JBAXEZ010000044.1:0-8379 GCA_037140195.1 archaeon | reverse complement strand
TTCTTCAAAGCTATCAGCATCATTGCCGGTTTTCTTCTGAAAAACAAATCAAAGTTGTCTTCGTGTCCTGTTGTGTTTACCATTGTAATATATAGGTTGTAACCTATATATCGCAGTTGTGTTCTGCTTTTAAAGCTTTCTCAGACTTTTCGTCCACGAGAAGTAGATACAAAATTTTTCGCTGTTGAATAATTAATTACGGAGTAATAAAATGCTCTCAAAATAACCAATTTTACAACTGCAAAAAATTTTCATTAAATTTTATAGAAGTAACAAATAGGAAATTAGAAACATTTAAAAATATCATAAACACTGGAATAGCATGAAAACAAAAATGAATTTGAACTCTTCGGTAAGCAGTTCTAGTTCATACTAAATCAAAATCCTATTAATAGGATTTTGAAGTTACCCTTATCATTTCTTCAGAATTCTATAGGACAATAAAGTTTAAATATCGTTTTCAAATCAAAACACCATGATAGACATTAAAATATTAAGAGAGAATCCAGACCTAGTCAGGGACAATATAAAAAATAAATCCCAGGATGAAAAGTTACCTTTAGTAGATAAGATAATTGAAATAGACAAAGAATGGAGACTATTTAGAGGAAAAGCAGACGACTTAAGATCCTCTAGAAATAAAATTTCTGAAGAAATTAATAAAGCTAAAAAGAATAAAGATGAAAAAACAGCAAAAGAACTTATTGAAAAAGCAAAAGAAATCCCCGAAGAAATTGCAAAATTAGAAGAAAAAGAGAATAAACTCGCCGAAGAAATAAAACAAATGATGTATAAGATTCCAAATTTCATCTCACCTGAAACACCGAGAGGAAAAGATTCTAGTGAAAATATAGAATATATTACTGGGGGAAAAATTCCGAAGTTTAATTTTACTCCAAAAAATCACGTCGAACTAGCCGAAGCATTAGGAATAGTTGATTTTGATGCATCCGCAAGAGTATCCGGAACAGGATTTTACTATTTAAAAAAAGAATTAGCTATTCTAAATCAAGCCCTAATAAGATTTGCAATAGATTTCATGAGAGAAAAAGGATACGAATACATCGAACCACCTTTAATGTTAAATGAAAAATCAATATATGCTTCTATGGACAAAGCAGCAATAGAGCAATCTGTTTATGAAATAAAAAATGAAGATTTAGGATTAATTGGTACTTCTGAACAATCCGTATTAGCGATGCATACAGGACAAGTAATTCCAGAATCAGAACTTCCAAAGAAGTATTTTTCATACTCTATGTGCTTTAGAAAAGAAGTAGGAGCTCACGGCATAAACGAGAGAGGTTTATGGAGAACACACCAATTCAATAAAATAGAACAGTTTATTTTCTGTAAACCTGAAGATTCAATAGCACTCTATGAAGAACTATTAAATAATTCAAGAGGAATATTAGATGCATTAGAACTTCCATATAGAGTAATTGAAATTTGTACTGGAGATTTGGCGGACTGGAAGTATAGAAGCGCGGATTTAGAAGTATGGAGACCAACTATAAAAGAATACGGGGAAGTAATGTCTCTTTCAAACTGTACGGAATATCAAGCTAGAAAATTAGACATAAAGTGTATGGACAAGAAAGGAAATAGAAGAGTGTTACACACACTGAATGATACTGCCCTAGCAACTTCTAGAATAATGGTCACGATACTTGAAAATAACCAACAAGAAGACGGTTCTATAAAGATACCTGAAGTTCTTTGGAAATATACGGGATTCAAAACAATAGAAATGAAAACAAAAAAAGCTTAAAACTCTTCCGCCATCTTTATACGTTTAGTTAATCTATCTAGCAAAACTTCTTTTACACCTTTTTCCCTGAAAAAAGAAAACACTTTTTCTAAATCTACATAGTTTGAATTAGATCCGCTTTCCGAAGAATAAATCCCAGAACCTCTTGTTTCCGTAACACTTTTAATCACGACCCCAAAATCTTTATCAAATCCTTCATGCTGAAGGTAAACGAGTTTTACTAACCCCCTATATTTTAATGGAAAATAAAATTTTGGATAAGTGTCATATCTATAAGTATGACAACCGCCGTCATATCCGCTACTACTACCGAAATTTATACTTCTCCTCTCTATTTTAAAATCAGTCGCTAAGGAATAATCTTCCGAAAATAATCCGACCCCATCAAAATATTCTACAAGTCTAACTGGAAAATTAATCATGCGAAGCAAACCTATTTCTTTCCTTAATTTATCCAATTCATTTGATTTCTTTTCAAGATAACCATCCAAAGAAAGAGCATTCATTTTTTAGCCCCAGAAACAATTTGTGCATAATCTTCCTTCAATCTTTGAAATCCACCAAGTTGAAGACCTACAATATTTATATCAATCTTCTCTTTCTCTCCCTCGATCTCTACAAAGTATTGCCCGCCAAGATTATCAAGACAAACAGTACATCCCCCATAATTATAGGAAGCTCTTTGTTTTTCATAAATTATTGCACCAGAAGGCATAGAGTTTAGAACCTGATCAAAGAAAGCTAGTGGAAGTCTGCATTCGACTTCTGGACGTTCATTATAGTCTCCAGGCAATCCCTTGCCCTTAATAGTTAAAATGGCTTTTCCACCTTCACGCCGAAACCTAACAAACCCTTCGCTAGTCCTAAAAATAATATTCTCCTGTCTAATCCAATCAGCTTTCCCAAGCTTACCAATTAACAGAACAATTTCTTTCTCATCAACTTTTAATTTAATCTCTACCTCCATAGGAGATTTTATTTCATGCATAAAGCACCATCCTTTATCCAAGAATACGCAACAGTACCATCCTGAAAAACCACCAACTGTCGAACAAAATCTTTTTTGGGATCATGTTTTGTAACATAATCCGTAATTCTTAAAATGTTCCCGTTAAAATCATAAACTCCTCCGCCCCACTCATGCCCATGACACAACTTCGCGTTTTTATGCAACCATCTTCTAATTTCAAATAATCCTTTTCTAGAAGGAGTAAATTCGTTTCTAGTCCCATCCGGATTTCCTACCGGCCAAGAAGAAACATTATCAATCTTTAAATCGATTAAATCTGAAACAGCCCCAGAATATTTTTCTGCATTGTCTACTCCGTTCTTTCTAAGAAGAAGTGTAGCCCTCACCCCCAAGCCCTTATCCCTAACATTTTTTATAATGCTCTCAAAGGAAGGATAATTTGGCACATTGTACGCAGCTGCTTGCTCCTCCCGATTTGTTGAATGAACCGACAAAGCAATATTTGTCAATCCTTGCTCCTTCCAGCAAGGAAGATAAGAATCACAAAAAGATTTATCTCCGAATAAAATACCATTAGTAAACAAATTAACATTGGGAAAGTACGCACCTTCTTTTGCACATTTTTGATAAACATCTAAAGCTCTTGTAAGAGAATCCGGATCGCAAGTCGCTTCCCCGCTAGAGGTTAAAGATAAAGACCACCCGCCATATCTGGCCGATAATTTTATTGCAGCTTCTAAATTCTTATAATAATTTGGAGTTTCTTGAGCTTGAGGCCGCAAATATTTTCCGGCACAAAAACCGCAATTTGCATTACAAGAACCATTTCCAACCAAAGCAGAAACACTATAAATTTTTTCAATGCAAGCCATTATAAAATCTTCTCCACTAATTTTACAAAATAGTCTGCTCTTTCTTTAATAGACATTACCGGAACTGATACGGGACTATAACCGAATTCTTTGTAAGCCCTTGAAATCCCTCTGTGAATATTTAATGCCTCAAGAGAACCTTCCTTTCTAGACTCATCCGTTTGGTAGTTTGGAATAGGATCTAAGAGAAAAACAGAGTCGTACCTTTTTGTACCGGCACGGATTACTGAATCGGGAGTAGAAACTCCCCCATTTACTGCATACGCATGGCCATCGAGTATACCTCGGTCACAGAATAGAATGGACTCGTCAAATGAATGTTCAAGTTCAAGAATAGTCTTGGCCACTTTCTCCTGAAATTTATAAAGATTTAGCCAAGGTAAACAATCCGTTCCTTTCTTTTGTTCCTCTTCAATTATCATCCTAGCTGCTTCTGGAACAGTCTGATAAGATTGTGCAGCCAAACTATTCAATAATGTTGTCTTTCCGCAGCACGGTCCTCCTGTTAAAACAACTCTGGTTATTTTCCTTTCCATACTTATACTTAGACTTGTATTGTTATTACATTTTTCTGTACAAAATTTGTCCATAGTGTTGCATAAGGTTTAAATAAGTAAATTACAATAGAATAATATGCTAAGAAATGAAGAAATAAAGAAAATAGAGGATTTCATTAGAATTAAACCTCGAAGTATTCAAGAAATAGCAGAGCACATTAAAAAGAATTGGAGAACAGCAGATAGATATATAGAAGAAATAAAAAAGAATTTTGGAACATTAGACATTAGAGTTTTTAGAGAAAGAACACGAGGTGCATTGAAAATTGTTTATTGGGCAAGCGTAGAAAAAATATCAAACACTGTTTTTCAAGAAGAACTAGAAATAGATATTCTTAGATTTCATAAAAAAGAAGAATTCCATCCATTTGATATTTATCAATTTGTTCCAGATAAAGATAAATTCGTTTGGATAAAAAAAGGCAAAGATGAGAGTGATGCAGGGAAATTGGAAGAATTTAAAGAAATGCTAATGAAAGCAAAAAAACAAGTATTATTCTTCTCGGGTAATCTCTCATTCGTAAATTTTGATGACAAAAAAGTAAAATTGTTTGAAGTTCTAGAAGAACTAGTTAAAAAAGGAATTTCTATAAAAGTTGTTTGTAGAGTAGACTTTGCAGCCAGAGAAAATGTGGAAAAACTCCTTTCGCTAAACTTCAAATACGGAAAAGAATTGGTAGAGATTCATTACAGAGAGCAACCGCTTAGAGCAACAATAATTGACAACGAACTAATAAACCTAAAAGAAATTGAAGAACCTACGGGAAGAAAGAATGAACTATCTGAAAAAAACTTTATCTTCTACACAATCAAAAACAAAGAATGGGTAGAGTGGCTTTCTAGAATATTTTGGAAAATGTTTTCTTCATCTATAGACTCGAAAAAAAGATTAGAAGAAATGAGAAAGATAAAATGAACTCAGAAATAGCAATCAAACAACTTAAAGAATTGAAAAAGTTAATCTCCATACACTCAGAAAAACCGCGTCTTGCAGCAGAGGGCTGGAATGAAGAATGGAAAACACTTATTGCAATAATGTTATCAGCCCAAACACGAGACACAAAAACAATTGAAGTTTCAAATGAATTGTTTAAAACATACAATACTCCAAAAAAGTTGGGTGATGCAAGTTTAAGTGCAATTGAAAATAAAATACATTCCTTAAATTATTACAAAACAAAGGCGAGACACATTAAAGAAACAGCAAGAATTCTTTCAAAAATAAAAATGCCAGAAACCATTGAAGAATTAATAAAACTTCCAGGAGTTGGAAGAAAAACAGCCAATGTATTCCTTGTAGAAGCAAGAAACGCAGCAGCAATAGGAGTAGACACTCATGTTTCCAGAATTGCCATGAAACTTGACTGGACAAACAAAAAGTTCGAAGAAAAAGAAGGAATAGAAAAAGATTTAGAAAAGTTATTTCCGAAAAGATATTGGAATTCTATAAATTATATACTCGTTACTTTTGGGCAGACCTATGGCAGAAGCAGAAAACAAGAAGATGAAATTTTTGAGAAAATAAAAAGACTTAAATAGAAGACTCTGGAATCAAAAGTATTAGCCCTTTAGTCTAGTGGTCAAGGACACTGGCCTCTGAAGCCGGTAACCCAGGTTCGAATCCTGGAGGGGCTATTAGTATTCCATTTCAATTCGCAGTTCCATCAAACAAAATGTGAACTTACTAATTTGCATTAAATGTCGTCTAATACTATTAACATCTTTATTTGTTGATTCCTTTAATCCAAAATGTTCGTTATAAATCTTAAAATCCTGATCTCCAAATTTTAAAACTTCTTCACGATTGTATTTATAGAAAATTTTATAATAACTTTCAAAATGTTGTTTAACTACCTCTGCAAACTCTATTAACTCATTAACTTTCTTTTTAGAACTTGCAAGGTGGTTTGCTACATATTTAAATTCGTCCCCAAGAAGCTCTAATAAAAATAATGTAGAGAACATTAAAGGTTTATTCTTTTGAAAACTAGAATCATTAATTTTATTATTGATTCTACAACAATAATCAATAAATCTATCAATGTTTATGTCCATTGAGTGAATTGTCTTACACAAACTTAAATCTCCAGTTTCATCATCCTTTATAGACTCAATAACTCGTTCAAACAACTCAATAATTAATAAGAATATTCTCCTTAGTGAATTATCAAATTCCTTAGCATTTAATTCACCCATTTCACGAATAGTGCAAGAACCAGGAGAAGAATCGATAATCTCTATCCCGATAAATCTGTTTACTAAATCCTGAATCATATTAAAAGCAGGTTTTTTAGTGGGCTTTTCTCCAAGACGTTTATATTCAAACTGAGAAGCATAGTAATTGTAAGCTCCTTCGTAGTCCTTTTTATCGGGATTGAAAGTTAATTTAATTTCTGTATATCCTTCCCGGTATATGGACTGAAAATATCTCCAAAGCATAGGTACGGGTAAATTTGTGATGTCTAGCACGGCAGACTTATTCTCTCCATGCTGTTTTCCATTAACAATTAGAGCACCAGAGTTTTCAACCATGTCAATTTCATCCCCAGGTTCAAGATGAAGTTTCTGAATCCAATCACTAGGGAGAGTTACCGTCATAGTATTATGACCCTGCTTGATAATCTTACGTTTCATGTAATTACTTTGTAATGTATATATTTAAAGGTTTCGCAATATACACCATATTCTAGCCACAGTAATATATATCCACTATTGAAAGATAGGGAATATAGTGGCAATCCGTAAAAATCTAATTTAGCTAATTTAGTTATAATAAAATGACACCCGACACCATTAAAATAACGAACAGGGAAGAAGATAACTGGGTACAAGAAAAATTAGGAATCGTATTGAGATCCAGACGTAATCTTTCCAGACCTTTTCTACAAGAAATACTGACTGATGTGGGCAGAAGAACGTATATATCGCAACTAGAGGACTTTTCTCCTGAAGAAAACTATCTAAAGTTAGAAAGACTAAATGAATTTCCAGAAAAAACAGTCACCTACTACCTAAGAAAAATAAAAGCTGCAGATATACACGGATATGTGGCTGTAGAAATAATGCAATATTTAAGAAATAGAAGAAAAGTAGCATAAACAAATTTTTAAAAAATATACCCTCTTTCTCGAAAAAATAAAAACGCACTAAAACAAAGCTTTATAAATTCACTTTTTTTAAGAAAACCATGAAGAGATCATCAAGACGTTGGAAGAAGAAAAATCAAATGCGTTGGAAGTGGCAACGTAAAAGATTGAAGAAGGAAAAGAGAAAGAGAAAACTAAAGAGAGGATAGTTCTCTACCTAATTAGATTTTTAAGCAGATTGTATATTTTCAACTATAACATTCTTTATAAACTATTTTCTGAAAAAAACAGTTATGAATAAGACATTTATATTTGATTTAGACGATACACTAACATTTAACCAGCATTATTATTCTTTAGCACAAATGGAATTTGCCAGATATATATTCGAAACTCTTGGCCCAAAAGCACCAAATGCCCAGGTAATCTTAAACCTTGAAGTAAAAAATGATTTAGAAAGCGTACAAAAAATGGGTTTTGCCAAAGAAAGATTCCCCACTTCATTTGCAGAGACCTATAGACAAATATCTGAAAAGATGGACGAATCACCTAAACAAAGAGAAAAACATATTCTTGAAGCATATACAATAGGTGCAAAAGTTTTTGATAGTAATGCTTGGCTTCCAGATTTAGTCCCGGGAGCATTATATACCCTAGAATTCTTAGTCCAACAAAAAGATGATCTATTTCTTTTAACCACCGGAGACGAAGAAATTCAAAGAAAAAAAGTAGAGAAATATAGCTTGTCTAACTGGTTTGGAGATAACATAAACATTGTCCCGCACCATAAAAAAGAAAGAATTGCAGAAATCGCAACAGGTAAAGACAAACGTAATGTTTGGTTTGTAGGAAATTCTGCAAAGAGTGACATTGCTCCCTCACTTGAAGTGGGAATCGGTGCAATTTACATTCCTCAAGAAACGTGGGCATATGAATGCCATGATTTAGACAAAGCAGATAAAACACATCTGGTAACATTAAAAGAAATCGGTGAAATTCCCAGAAAATACTCTTCTTTATAATATCTAACACTAAATAAAAATAAACTTTAATATGAGATGAAGTCGAGAGTTAATGAATTAGCGTTCCCAAAAACCAACTATATTTCTTGGAATATAAATAC
>JBAXEZ010000043.1:0-8942 GCA_037140195.1 archaeon | reverse complement strand
ATATTGAACAGCAGATTTTCCGCAAGTTTCTTCTCCGCTTCTGGAATGCTTGCATACCGCTCCAACTTCTCCGCGTTCACAATGGCGAGATCGAGCCCGGCCTTTGTGGCGTGGTACAGCATCACGGAATTAACGACTTCGCGCGCCGCCGGTGGCAGCCCGAAGCTGACGTTGCTGACACCCAGGACAGTCTTACAGCGGGGCAGCTGCGCTTTAATGAGCCGGATCGCTTCCACGGTCTCGCCGGCGCTGCCGAGGTAGTTTTCATCGCCCGTTCCGCAGGGAAACGTCAGTGTGTCAAAAATTAAATCTTCTTCAGGGATATCTTGGAAGGAAGGTTTCTTTTGATATGGTTTTTCTTGAGAACTACTTAATGTTGTTTGTGGTTTTTTGCTATCTTTGAACGCTTGTGCTTTTGCGATTGCTTCTGCACTAGGTTGTAAACCGTCTAAAGAAATCGAGTTAATCATATCTTTAAATTCTTGAAATTGTTCTGCAGTAATTCTTGTTCCTGCCTTTGTGAATCCCTTATAACCTGTTCTTTGGTCATTTGTGAATTCTCTAATTGTAACTCCGATTTTACCGCCGAAATCATCAATTCTTACGATAATCTCTGTGTTATCATTCTTTTTTATTTTTCCAATATCTTTTTCCATAGTACAGTACACCTAACGGTTTCCTCTACGTAGGCTTCCCTTGAGATAGTCCGCTACGCTTTGTATTTTAAACCTTCGGTTTAATTTTTAATGATTATGTCAGTTTATAAATATTTAGTTAATACTCTATAAAATTAACTTCTGCTTTAGCCATCTTTCTGTAGAACTCAAATCCTGTGGATTTTTCCTTTGCTACTATAAATATCTTTCCAAGTCCTTCCCAGAATGAGAACCATCCTGCTGGCTCTAATATCGTTTTAATTATCTGAATAAAGAATCCTGTAAATGCGGAATCTTCAAGTGCAGTAAGAGCTAGAATAAATACCGTTCCAAGTACGAACCACAAAAATCCTTCTGCTTTTATTTTTCTGATTTTCTGTTCTTCTTTTTTAAAATGATTAGTAAAATGTTCTTTTAATCTTTTTTTAATTTTCCATTCTTCCTTTAAGTTTCTTTTAGCTTTCGGGGTTAAGATTCTTAGTTCTACTCCATCTTCACTTTTGTCTCTTGCTGCCCTGTTACACTCTTGTAAGAAGTCATCTGAAATTGCTCGTTCTGAATAAGATCGTGGGTCAAAATCTGAGAAAAGGTCGTTATAGTCTTCAATAATTAGGCTTATGTTTCCCTCCCTTAATTTTTCTATTTGAGAATTGTCTAATTCTCCATTCACCTCTGCCATGTTATTTATTCGGTTCTGGGATTTATAAATATTGGGGATTAGGTAAAAACAATAGATTTTTAATACATAAATTCACTCTATCAATACTAATGCCCACATCGCATAAAGGCGAAAGCTAAAGCATCGTATGCTTCGTGGGAACAATCGCAATATGCCCACATCGCATAGTGGTATTGCACGGGACTGGAAATCCCGGCCCGAAAGGGCCCGCAGGTTCGATTCCTGCTGTGGGCGTTTAGTTTATGAGATACTAGGACTAGTTAGATTTCTTTAAAAAATTTTGCACTCGCGAAATACTTATGTTTCTTGCTTTGCAAAGATTATTCAAGAGCGAAATTTTTTCTGTGGGCGTTTAGTTTGAAGTAGCCATTAACTGATTATTTTCAGTAAAATATTCTTCAGAGGGTGTAGATACTTTAAAACTAATTTGATTTTGATTATTTGTTTTTACTAAAATATTTCTAGCGGTTATTGTTTGTGAAATTCCTGGGGAAAGTTCTCCTACTGGGATTGTTTCAATTACTTTTTCTGTTCCTGCAATTTCCAAGCTTATGTTTCTTGCAGAGATTAAACCTCTATTTAGAATAGTTATATTAAAATCTAGATAATTACCACGTAGATTAGCACTTAAATTTTCAAGTGTTAAATCTGATTTTGGTTTTATGGAATATAATCTTTTTAATTCTTCTACAATATCGCTAGTCATTCTTTGGTCACATTTTACATAAGGGTAGAGTATTTCATTCGTTTTGTTTATGTGGTCAAATCCGAAGACGTGCATAAGTTCGTGTAGTTCTACAATCGGATAGTCGCAATAGGGTTTGCCTGCTGGACCATAGAGGTAAATTTTTCCCGAACCGATTAGAGGGTATAGCGAAAGATTAATAAGATTATCAGGACCGCCCTCTCCTGCTACAAATGTACTATTTCTCTTTTCGCCTTTTTTCTCAGAGCAGTAAATAATTATTTTTGCAGATTGACTCTCATAAAAAATTATTTCTTTTGTTTCATCGGAAACTATTTGAAATGCTTGTTTCATCCGATCTTGTGTGTCTCTGCCGCAATCCACAAAAGAGTAAGAAATACTATTTGTGTCAAATCTCATATTATCCATAAACATGGAAAGTTTGTTTGTAGCATTTACGTTAAGTTCTTCGTTGTCTTTTACAAAAAATTGTTTTGCTTCCCCTGGTAATTCATTATAATAATTCCATAATGAAAATGCGGAGGCTCCCAAAAGTAGAATAATTACTGTTGCGCTTAGGACTTTTGCCATGATTAGTTCTATTATTACTGGTTTATATTTGTTGCTAATGCATAGGTTTTTATATCGTTTTACCTATATAATTTTGCAAACCAGACAGCGTGCTAGTCCCACGCTACTAACCGCAAACGGACTTTACGGCGGGTCGCAAGGGGGTGCGTGATAGTGACTTACGAATGTTACATGTTTAACGTTGACGTTTTGTCCTTCTCGATCTTTCTGTTGCGAATTGGGTGAGGCCTTGATCGGAGCAACCCTAAGTTATAGTTTAGATGCTTGAGGGGTCGCAGAGCTGAGAAGAATATGTGGCCTCTTTTTAGGAAGCTTGAGCTAACCCTCGGGTTTGCACTGAGTTCCCTTTCTTGCACTCGCGGGTGTACTCCTTCGGAGCAAAAAGAAATGCTTCTCTAAACCGAAAGAACATAATACTTCTTCCTGCGACAGGCTTAGTCAGAAATAAAACGTTTGAACTTGCGTTCAATTTTATTATTTTAGTTTTGAGATAATTTTATAAAGTTGTGATTGGTTTAATATTTATGCGTAAAAGAGTGATTAATAATAAGCTTGGTGTTTCTGCTGTTGTGGCAACTGTTTTAATAATCATGATTACTGTAGCTGCTGTAGGTATTATCTGGGCTGCTATTATTCCAATGGTAAGAGATGGATTGGGATCTTCTTCTTGTAATGATGCAGATATTTCTATTGTTTCTTCTGGAGGATATACTTGTTATGATTCTGCTAATCAGAAAGTTGCTGTACAAGTTAAGAAGGGTTCGAATGAAGTTAATGTTACAGGAGTAGGATTATTATTTTCTTCTGCTGGAAATTCTTATTCTGCAAATGTAAGTTATGCTTTTGCTAATAATGAATATCATACTTTTTATATTCCTGCTACAACTCTTGGTTCTGTAGATGGAGTTTCGATTGTTCCTATTGTATCTACTGGTAAAAGCTGTGGCAAAGTTTCTTTTACTGGCAGTTTGCCAAATTGTAATTTAGGAAATGTTAAACTGTTGGGAACAAATTATTATTCTGTTTCTTATGATAAAAATGGTGGAACCGGTACTCTTCCTGTAGATTCTGCTAATTACAAATCTGGAGAGACGGTTACTATTTTGAGTGGAAGTGGTTTGGCTAAATCCGGAGTTGTTTTTGCTGGATGGAATACTCAAGCTGATGGAAATGGAGATAATTACTGGGCTGGAAATCGGTTAACTATAGGTCCTGAAAATGTTACTCTCTATGCTCAATGGGTAATTGATGATAAAATAATTTATGCTGCTAAAACTATTTCTTCTTCTGGAACTTATTTCTTGAATCAGAGTTTTGCAGGTAATTTAATTATCGCTATAGATGGAGTTACAATTAACGGAAATGGATTTACTGTGACGGGGAATGTGAATGCTAGTAGAAGCGAATTTTATGAGGGTGTCGGGTATGCGGGTTATAATTTTAGTTTAGTAAATGTCATTGTTGAAGGTGTTGTAGTTTCTGATGGGGCATCTTCTTCTACGTATGGTGGCTCTGGTGGAGCAATTAATATTACTTCTTCTAATATAACTGGTTTAATAACTTCTATTGGTGGGTTTGGAACGATGGGGGGCTCTGGTGGAGCAATAACTCTTCTTAATTCAATAACTGGGGTTGTTTCATCAAATGGTGGAAATGCAAGTATCAATCAAGCAGGTGCAGGAGGCAAAATAATAATTTCTGATTCTACTACTAAAGTAGTTTCTTCTAATGGAGGATTTTGTGATAGTATGGTGGGGGGAGATGGAGGAAATATTACAATAAGAGGTGCGTTAACAAAAACTGACGCAATATATGCTAATGGTGCAAGTAGCTCTTATGGTGGTGGAGATGGCGGAAATATCACGATTATTTCTCCTTGTCCTAATTTGGCTAATCTTGGTGCGTTTAGTTGTACTAGAGGAACGCCTTCTGGTGTTCCTGGAATTTGCCCTCACACCTGCTCATAAAATAATTTTAAATACTCAATTGCTAGAAATTAGTTTTCTTTTTCTTCAGTAACATTAATAAATGATTTCATTCTTAATGAGATATGGTTAGAGTAAATAAAAAGGGGGTCTCGGAAATTGTTTCGTATGTTTTATTAATTTCTATAACTTTTATTATTGCAGGAATGGTTTATTCGTGGTTAACTTTTTATGTGACTCCTGGAAAAGAAACTAAGTGTGAGGAAGGAGTTTCAATAACTCTTCGTTCGTATGTTTATAATTGTACTACAAAAGCCTTTAATTTGACTTTACAAAATAGAGGACTATTTGATATTGATGGTTATATAATTAGGGTAGGTAACCAGTCCGATTCTGAAATTGGTGTTTATACTATTAATAAGACTGGAAAAATATTGAATACTAGCGAGGTTTATACTGACGTTTATATAAATTCTAGTCATTTAGACAGTCTAGATGCTACTAATACTCTTCAGAAAAATATGACTGGAAATATAAGTTTTATAGAAATTCAGCCATTTGAAATACAGGAAAGTGCCAGAGTCTTTTGTGAAAGCGTTGTTAAACAAAAAGTTGTTTGTTCTAGGTAATATTTATATACTCGATAGTCTCTATTATTTTTAGTTGAGTACTGAATAAAATCGGCTAACTCATAATATTAAATAATGAAAGGAGGTTAAAAATATGAATAGACTTAATAAAAAAGCTGTGAGTGCGGTTGTTGCAACTGTTTTGATAATTATGATTACTGTAGCTGCAGTAGGTATTATCTGGGCTGCAATTATTCCAATGGTTAGAGATAGTTTAACAAAAGGAACTGTCTGTAATGATGCATTGAGCGATGTCTCTTTGGTTGTTGATGGAGGTTATACTTGTTTAGGTTCTGATGGTAATTTATCCTTACAAATTCAAAAGGGTCCAAATGCGAAGGTAGCTTTGGTTGCTGTTGATGCTGTTATCTTTACAGGTGGAGATTCTAAAACTAAAAGAATCAATATCACTAACACTTGGAATGGTGGGACTTCAAATATTTCAGGTTCTCTTCCAGGAAATAATGAATTCAAGACAATTTTACTAACTAATTTCACTGGTGCTACAAAAGTTAAGATTGCTCCAGTAGTATCTGTTGGCAAGACTGAAGAACTTTGTGCAGCGACACAGGAAGTCGTTTTGGGTCCTTGTAAATAAGGAAACATAATTTATTTTTTATTTTTTTATTTTTATCCTTCGTTTTCGGAGGTATTCTTGTCCGGGGGGACTTTTGGGATTAATTATCTAGAAAGGTTGTTTAATAATTAAATTTATATACTCGATAGTCTATTATTTTTTAGTTAATTGCATTGCGTTTAATTAAATTTGTCAATGCTAAAAAATAAAAACAATTTGAAAGGAGGTTAAAAATATGAATAGACTTAATAAAAAAGCTGTGAGTGCGGTTGTTGCAACTGTTTTGATAATTATGATTACTGTAGCTGCAGTAGGTATTATCTGGGCTGCAATTATTCCAATGGTTAGAGATAGTTTAACAAAAGGAACTGTCTGTAATGATGCATTGAGCGATGTCTCTTTGGTTGTTGATGGAGGTTATACTTGTTTAGGTTCTGATGGTAATTTATCCTTACAAATTCAAAAGGGTCCAAATGCGAAGGTAGCTTTGGTTGCTATTGATGCTGTTATCTTCAAAGGAGGAGATTCTTCAACTATAAGAATTAACAAGACTTTAGCATTGAATGCTGTTCCCGTATCAGGATCACTTCCAGGAAACAATGAATTTAGTACTGTAAATATCACTGGACAAACTGGTGCTACAAAAGTTAAGATTGCTCCAGTAGTAACTGTTGGCAAGACTGAAGAACTTTGTGCAGCAACTCAAGAAGTTATTTTGGGTGCTTGTAAATAAAGAAACATAATTTATTTTTTATTTTATATTCGAGGTGAAAGAGAAAATGGATAGTTTAAGAAGGAATCTTTTGAAAGAGAATTTTAATTTTTTTAAACAGAGAAGGATGTCTAAATTGGGGCAAGTATGGATTGAGACGGTTATCTATACTTTAATTGGACTTGCGGTTATCGGAATTTTGCTGGCTGTTTCTAAACCGAAAATTGAACAGATGAAGGACAAGATTGTAATCGAGCAAACTATTACTTCTTTAAACGAGATTAGTACTAGAATTTATGATGTGCAGATTGCTCCAGGAAATAAGAGAATTTTAGATCTAAAGATTGCCAAAGGTAAATTTTATGTTAACTCTAGCGCGGATAAAATTGGTTGGATTTTGGACTCAAATTATAAATATAGTGAGTTGGGGAAAGAAGTCAATCTTGGAAATATGAAAGTAATTACCAAGGACGGTGGCCCGTATTTAATAGAAATTTTTATGGAATATTATCCTGTCAATTTGACTAGTGGTGGTTTAGATAACTATATTTCTTTCGATGGTAATCCTACTCCCTATAAGATGTCAATCGAGAATAATGGGAATTTGGGAAATGCACGTACTAATGTGGATGTGACTATTAACTAACGAAAATATTTAAAGAGGTGTTTTCTTATTATTTAGAAGAGAGATTGATAAGATGGAAGCACTAAGTAAATTGATTCACGTATTTTCTATAAATAGTGAGGACTTTTTTCGAATATCTTCGTTCCAACGGAACGACCGAAAAAGTCCGTTAGCGGTAGTCAATGCTTCGCATTTTTTACCTTGCGATTTTTTCTCAAGTAAATTTTCGAAAAATATCGCAAAATGGACGCACCAAAATTAGATTTTAATGTAAAAGTACCTGTTGTTAGCTATAAGCAGGACAAGACTACTGTTGATGTGCGGTATTCTTTAATTTCTCCATATGCAAATACACACATCTATTGGGATGCAAAAACTGGCGAGATGGTCTATGAATTAGAAGAACCACTTCTTACTGAAGAAGATAAAAAGAATTTGGACATTTTACATTCATCAATTCAAGAGATGATAAATATTAATCTTACTCGGGAGGAGAATATGCCTATTGAAGAATATTTGGATAAAATTGCTAAACTTGTTATTTCCGAAACGCAAATTAAACTTTCTGAAGAAGGTTACTATCGTATTTTTTATTATCTTTATCGTAATTTTTATGGGTTAAATGAAATTGAAGCTTTAATGCATGATTACTTTATTGAAGATATCCAGTGTAATGGTGTTGGTCAACCTATTTATATTGTTCATAGAGTTTTTAGAAATTTAAGAACCGCTGTACAATTTTCTACCGTTGAGCAGCTAGCAAGTTTTGTCGAGAAATTGGCTCAAAAGTGTGGTAAATATATTTCTTATGCTTCACCTATTTTGGATGGTAGTTTGCCAGATGGCTCTAGAGTCAACGCGACTTATACGAAGGATATTACTTCTCGTGGTCCAACTTTTACAATTAGAAAGTTTACTAAAGTCCCCTTTACTCCCCTGAACTTAATAGGGTTTGCAACTCTTTCTCCAGAAATGCTTGCATTTTTATGGATTATGATGCAGTACAAGTTAAATGTTCTTATTGCTGGTGGAACTGGTTCGGGTAAAACTACTTTGTTAAATGGAATTGCGTTTTTTATTCCTCCTGAAGCGAGAGTCGTTTCGATTGAAGATACTCGTGAATTGAATTTGAGCAGAGAAAACTGGTTACCTTCTGTTGTTAGGGCAGGTATTACTTCGGGTGGTGTTGGTGAAGTTGATATGTTTAGTTTACTTAGGGCTTCTTTCAGACAGATTCCAGATTATGTAATTGTAGGTGAAGTTAGAGGTGCGGAAGCTGCTGTTTTGTTTCAGGGTATGGCATCTGGTCACGCTTCGATGGCGACTATTCACGCCGATTCTGTAGAAACGGTTATTAGAAGACTCGAGACTCCTCCTATTGAATTACCTCCTACACTAGTTAATGAATTGGATGCTGTAGTAATTATGACTCATGCAGTTATTAACGGAAGAGAAACTAGAAAGTTAAGAGAAATCGTAGAAGTTATTAACGTTACTGCGGATGGTACTGCAACTACTAATACTCCATTTATGTGGGATCCATCAAATGATAAATTTTATTTTAAAAAAGACAGTAGGGTTTTTGAAAAAATTCAGAAAAAGTTTGGTGTATCTGTAGAAAGTTTATCTAAGGATTTTGATAAAAGAGTTAAATTGATTACCGAATTGTATAGCAGACAATTTACAGATTTTGAAGCACTACAGAAATTAATTAATGATTTTTATAAGAATCCTGAAGAGGTTTATGCTAAGTTTGGTATTTCGTAACATTAATAAATAGTTATAACTAATGTTTTTCAATGAAAAAGGTGATTAATAATAAGCTTGGTGTTTCTGCTGTTGTGGCAACTGTTTTAATAATCA
>JBAXEZ010000042.1:0-9031 GCA_037140195.1 archaeon | reverse complement strand
AATCACATCTTTAAAAAGATTTATACACAAATAATCTAATATCTACCCTTCGGACGAGTAGTAGGTCTTGCCTCACAATTATGCTCCTCAGCAACTCTATGTTTTGGACAAAATGATTTTCCACAATATGTACAATTAAACCTGTCAACACCGCTTATTTTAATTTTACAACCCCTAAATTGACAAATATTACTTAGTGACTCCTTTTTAGAATTATACACTTGAGTCCTCATTTGAGCTTCTTTTATTCTTCTTCGTTTTCTAAAATACTCGAAAATACCCATATAACCTAAACAAACGCATACTTTTTAATTCTTTCCCTTCCCAAAAGAGCCCATCGGCGACTGAGATAAACAACAGAACGAAGTTCTGCTAAAATATCTCCTTTTCTCAAAAGGATTAAGGTATTGAAATTAATTAATCGTCTATAAAAATCGTCTCAGAAATCACCCATATCTTACCGCAGCATCTCTTTCTAGAACTAACTCTTCACATCTATCTCTTCTTACTGGCATTCGAGTATTAGCCCTCGGCTGCGTCGGATATTCTCTCTTAACATAACTACCAACTATCGCACCATTCGCAATAGACAACTGCTCTCTCGCATTTTCTCTAGTTAATCCCGCACCAACAAAAAGCGGAAAGTCCCCCATAATTTTTTTGAACGCCCTTATTTTTGTAATAGGAGTTTCTAGTCCAGTTCCATCTCCAGTTGTAACAATAACATCGCATCTCTCCATGCCTTCTAAAATATCTTGCTCTAAACTTCTTCCCGTTTCTGGCTGATACTTAAATCTAACCCCACCAAGTACATTTATTCCAGGATATTTTTTTCTTTCTGCCATATATCTATCCAACTTTAATACAGGAGAATTAACATTATCAAACTGAACAAACCCAGCACCATACAAATTTGCTAACCTAAAAGAATCATACGGATTTTGCAAAAAATTTACACCTCTAGCTATACCCGAACCATCACATGTTAAAGCTAACGCACGCACCACATCATTTCCATCACCATGATAATCTTCAACAATAACTCCATCTAAGCCCCCAGCCAATAAATTACCCATATCTTCAAACATCTTATCCTGTTTCTCGCCAAGACCCTCTCCAGCCAAATGAAGCATTCCAATCAGTGGCTTAACATGTCCAAACGTTTTTTGCAAATCAATTACCATAATAAACTAAACAATTAACATTTTTTAAATAAGATGGCAATCGAGAATATATATTAAAACTAACCACTCACTTTCCAGTCTATCGCACCACAAAACATTTATAAACCCACTTTCTTACTTTCTTACTATAGGAAAATGGAGATATTAAAACTAAGCTCAAAGGGACAAATAGTTATTCCTCAAAAAATGAGAGAAGAACTCGGAATGAAAGAGGGAGTCATAATTGGAATTGAAAGAGTAAACGACATGGTCGTATTAAAAAAAGTAGACTTAGATTTAGTAAATCAAATAAAAAGAAGCTTAGAAGACATCAAACACGGCAAGATAAAAGAGTGGAAAGGATAATTATAATCCTCTAATTTTTTTCTCAATAATCTCTTTATAATTCTTCAATTCTGAAACTATCGCATCAATTGTTTCCTGTTGCGTTTTCTTATCACTTATTGCGACAGCAAGAATAACCATATAACCCTCATAAACTAAAAAATATAATCTTTTATCTTCAAATTTCTTCTCACGAAAATAAGGAAACCTCAATGGTTTACCTACAGAATCTCCATTTTCTTTTAATTGATTAAGAAGTTTTCTCACTCTTATTTCATTAGATTCATCCAAACGATTAAAATTATCATCAAACTCTTTTGTGGTATAAACTTTGAAAACCATAAAAAAGAAAAGTATCAACTATTTATAAATTTCTGCCACACAAATTACTTAGTAAAATTATATCCGCGAAACATATCTTTTCTTTTTCTTTCCAAACGCAACATACAAACCACCGACACCAAAAAAGATAAGTATCACACCAATTACACTCATTCCAGAATTTGCACTACTCCCAATTACATTTCCAGTAATCTGCGACGAAAGAAAACACGCACCTAAAATAATTGCAGAACAATGAGCAACTGACTGCGGGAAAGAATCCAAATTAAAAAAGTTCACACGACTAGATTCTAAAGGAGCATATTTTTTCCCGAGTTTTTCCGCTTTACCTCTTAACTCTGCTGCTCGGTCGCTATCTCCAATCCCATCACAGTGCTCCGCAGCTTCCAAATAATTTTTCCTAGCAAGACCAATATCTCCTCTTTGAACATAAAAATTCGCGACGGCTTCTCTATTTCCAATATTTCGCAACCCCTCTCTTCTTTGCCCTGGAGAAACAAAACCTCTGTCAACTACTTCCGCAACCATATATAAATAATGCAATTCAGCTTTAAAAAAACTTCCTTTTAATCTTATCTTCTTTTTCTATTGGCAAGTCTGGTAAAATTATCAAAAGTAAAAGCCAAACGAAGAGGTAAATCTTCTTCAAACATTAATTCGCAATAATCTTCCATCAAAACAGGTTTTCCAAGTAAAGGATCATACGCTAGTCCAGATTCACAACAGATATGATGACATCCCCATCCATTTTCCCATTTACCTTTGAAAACAACCGGCATTAATTCTATCTCATTAACTAGACTATCCAAAACACACACGCTTCTTATTTCAGGATATTTTCCCTCGCTCTGTAATCTTTTCCCAACTTCAACAGCAATTAATCCACAGCTTTCTCTATATAAGCCATCAGCATCTCTATAATCATTAATCAATTGCTGATGCATTCTCGCCATATATTCTAAAGTTGTTTCCATATTATTTTATCAGAAATCGCTGAAAGTCCGAATCACTCTTCAGAATTATGGAATTACGACCCTTTTTATCCCTTTCTGTTAATAACTTCTATTCAATCAAAGCGAAATGCTTAAAATACGAAAGGTTCATCAATTTCCCTTGAAAAATGACAAAGAAATTAGAATTAGACCTTGGAGAAATAAACCTTTCTTTACTGAAGGTTGAGAAAAGATGGCCAGAAATAGATAACGAACTGGACAAGCAAAAAATAGGAAGAAAGGACATTCCATTCGATCGCCAAGTAAGAGAACAGATGATGTGTGCCTATGAATATGTTAATCAAATTCTTTCAGAAGAGATAGTACCTTTTTCTTTAGAAAGCTTCTCTAGAATGTTAGAACTAAATAATATGGTGCACTATGGAAAAGACTACACACTTAGACTCGAAGAAAATAAAGCAATTTTAACTTCCCGAAAAAAATTCTATGACCACATAGGAGTCTTAGAAAAATGGTATCGAAAACACAAAAAAAGAGGAGACCACCCACTTAAACTAGCTTCAGAAATTTATGTAGGAATAGTGGGTTATCCCCAGCTATTTGTCGAAGGCAATCATCGAACTGGCTCAGTTATAGCTAGTTGGATAGATGTATATAATGGATACGCCCCATTTATTCTTTCACCAGATAATGCCATTTCCTTTTTTAAGCCATCCAGCGAAATAAAACACTTTTCTGATAAATCAACATGGAGAGGAAGACTAAAACTTCCAAAATATAAAAAATCTTTCAGAGAATTTTGGGAAGATCATATTGATGATAAATATTTGAAAAAAAGATAAATTAAAATTCAAACCTATCGCCCGGCATTACAAATCCGCAAAAACCATCTGCACGAGGATCTTTTTTATCCCAACCGCCACCAAGATGAACCAGGCTAATCTTTGCTCTTACATCTGCAGGCAATTCTCTTTTCAATCTATCGTAAGAAACATGAACGTCTCCTTTTGACTCATAAAATTGACAGTCTTGAAAAATCACTTTTGCGTCTGCAGGAGGTAAACTAGTACTATCTCCAGAATAATAAATATCTTCGCCAATTCGCATACCATAATTTCCCATTCCCTGAACATGAGGAGTAGAAAATAATTTCACCGTAGGCAAACCAGGAATATTTATTTCCTGAGTAGCCTGAACTTTAAAATAAGTCTCAAGTATAGCCTTCACAGGCTCATTTTCTTCAGTCTGTATTTTTTCCAATCCTCCCTTTAGAGAGTAATCCCATAGATTATTAGCAAACTCATCCGAACCAATATAAAGATTTGGTCTTGCTTCTCCTCTTTTTTTAAATGCAAAGAAATTCATGAAAGCCAAACCCTCTAGCCCACCAATATGATCTGCATGCGAATGAGTAATCACAATATCGGTAACATCCTTTAGTTTTCCTTTCTTAATTAACTCAGGAGTAACCGTAAATCCGCAGTCTACGAGTAGTGTTCTCTCTCCTTCACCCCCAACTAAGAAAGAAGTATTTCCTAAAGTAGGATTCAAGCCAGAGCCAGTTCCAATCCACTCAATGTAATTTTTTGTTTCCATACTTACTATAGTCCTTTCGCATTAATGAAAGATTGCATGAAATTCTTAGCAAAAACAAAAAATTTATAAGCTAATATTTAGTTTTAGTTAAATGATAGAATTAGACTCTAAAGACAAAAAAATCATCCATTTCCTTAGTCTTAACGCTAGAGATTCAGATTCTAGAATATCAAAAGAAGTCGGGCTTAGCAGAGCAGCCGTAACCTACAGAATAAAGAGACTCGAAAAAACAGGAGTAATCACTAAATATGTCTCCTGGATAAATACTTTTGAACTCGGCCATAATAATTTTCACGTTTATCTAAAATTAAAAAACTTTAGCGCAGATAAACAAAACAAAATAATTAAAATAATTAAAGAAAATCCAAACATAAAATGGATGGTTTCAATCGGCTGGCCATACGACTTGTTTTTTGTTATGAGCGCAAAAGATCTTAGAGACCTAGACATAAAACTAAAAGAGCTCTACTCAAACTTCGAAGAAGATATTCTCAGCACAAAAATACACATAGTTGACTCAATCATTAAAGATATCCCTCCTTTCTTTTCAGAATTAGTAAAATTCCCCCAGCAACAACTAATAAAACCATTAAAAAAATCTGTAAAACTAGATACCACCGATGTAAACATACTTAATATCATCTCAGAAAACGCCAGAATGAATGTCACCGAAATTGCACATATGCTAAAAAAGAAAACGAAAGAGATCACTCCAGAAGCAGTTTCCTATAGATTAAAGAAAATGAAAAAGATAGGTATCCTAAAAAAATTCTCCGCAGATTTAGACTACCGAAAACTAGGCTTCCATTGGTTCATGCTTATATTCAAATTCAATAAAGTAACAGAAAACCTGGACAAAAAAATAAGAACTGCTTTTATGAATCGTGACAAAATAAGATATATCGATAAAACAATAGACCACCGAATAAGATTCCAGATCCTAGCAAACACTCTAGAAGAAGTAAACGAAGAAATAACTAACATTAGAGGCACATTTGAAAATCACATAGAAGAATTTGAAGTCCTGCCACTATTTGAACAACACGTTCTAACGACAATGCCAAAATCAGTATACGAAGACTTATCAAACTCTGCGAGAAAATAATTACTTTTTAGGATTTAAACTCTTAAGAGTATTATTCAGATTTTTAGAAACACGATTTCCAAGGTCGGTAAATAAAAACTTATTCAAATTAACAAAAGAATTAATAGTAAATGCCCATTTAGATTTTTTATTTTTTAAATATATAAACCCGAAAACAGAACCAATAAGTGCTCCGAGACTGTCGATAATAAGATCAGCCATGGTATCAACTAGGCTATTCTCCTGCATTAGAGAACCAATAGTATGATCTAATGTAAATTCAAAAATCTCCCACAGAGCACCAGCAGCAACAGCAAATAAAAATGCTAAAAAACAAATTAAAAATGGCTTAGCCCTAACTTTGTTTCCCTGCTGTAAATAGAGCATAACCACAAAACCAACGAGTCCTATCGAAACAGCAGAAAATCCATGAAGAAGAATATCCCACCACCAGAACATACCATAAAAGTTTTGTACCTCTCCCAAATAAAGAGAAAGATAAATAAAAATTAACATCCAGATTTCGAACTCTTCCGGAAGATCTACCTGATATTTTTTCTCAATAAGCTCTGGTAAGAAAGTTAAAATTATTGCAGTCAGAGTAATAGTAAAAGTCAGCCAATTTTGATAATAAAGCTCTGCAAAAAGTGCAACAATTAATGCAATTCGGATAAGAATCTTTAATACTCTTTTCGTTTTAAACAACTTAGGATATTTTAATATGGGGGGCACCATAGAACAATCAGATAAAAATAGATTATAAATTTATCCCCTACACAATAGTCTTAAATAATAAAGATTCTTTTAATAGAGATGGCACTAGATGAAAAAATTGAAATTATAGACTTACCACAAGAAGGAACATTTAAAGTAGTTCAACTTTTATTCGACGAAAAACCAATTATGCTTTGTGGATATAGCTATCACGCAGATATATTGGAAAACTACTTGCGTTCAAAAGAAATACGACCGCACAAAATGACAATTAGAAAAATGCTCGAAGAAAAAGAAATCCCAGTACTCACGGGCGAAAGATATAAAGTAGTCGGAATGGGCCTAGCCGAAATAAAACAGCAAGACAAAATTTTCCAGCTACCCTTCGATGAAAGCGGAGATTATGGAATTCAACCAAACTATGATTTTAGAGAACAACTTAGAAAACAATTCGTTGGTTGGAAATTTTCAAAGTTTGACTAAAACTAATTTACTTACTTAGTTAAATCCAAGATATTCCCAGCACCCTCATAGGTACTTACAAGAACAGGATAACAAGCATTAACTTTGTCCACCCACCCATGATTTTTTATAGAATCAAAAACCGTCCCAAAATAAATTTCTCCGAATGCACCACTAGTATTAGAATGAATTCTCATTTTCAAAGCATCCGAGTCCAGATAAAATCCCCCCACAGAATTAGGCATTATAACTCCGTAGTTTGGCGTATGAATCCTAACCGCCCCATCCGATTTTGCTATCTCAACCAAAACCTTCGAAGAACGAATAAAAAATCGCGTATCCCTTTCAATTAATTCTACTAAGTCGTGCATAATTATCTAAAGCGCACGAACTATTTATCTCTTTCCATAGAGTAAATATATCTTTAAATAGCTCCAAAACTAAGAAAAAATATGGATGTAGCACATTTATTCAAACAGAATATGAAAATAATGAAAGGAGCTACGCTAGCCGTCGCAATTCCACTTTTAGCAATTAATTGTGCAGTTAACTATAAGAACAATTTTGATTCCCAATATCTCGAGTTTCCGAAGATGGAAAAAAGCACAATAGCTCAAAGAATAAATCCTTTTGACAACCTGGTTAATACTCCGTATGCATTGCTGGGCGGAGCTTGGGACACAGCACTCTACGCAAAACTCGCAACAAATAATACGGACACAGTAGGTAGAATTCTTAGAGGAACTGTAAGCACAGAAATAGACACAATCATTAACGCAGCCAGTTTTCCATTATTGGAAGTATATCAGGCCGTAAAGGGTGAAACTTGGAGAAAACCATATATGCCTGCTACAACAACGAGCAATCAATAATTATTTTTTGTTTAATTCCGCTAGAACTTTCTTGATGTCTAATCCGTGCGCAGCACAACCCTGCTCTAAAGTTTCCATCATGGCAAAATGGCAGCCGCAACAACCCATTCCCATGTTCAATAATTTTTCAACAGAATCAGGTCTTGATCGCATAACTTCCATTATCGTCATCTCGCCAGTAACTAGCTTCCCAGCTTTCACTTTTGGTTTAGATTTCTTTTTAACCACCATTATTAATCCTCAAAATATTCGTCTTCGACCTCTTCGAGAGACTTGCCTTCTTCTTCCAACTCTTCCTCCACTTCAGCTTCGTTCCTGAAAGCACAAAGATGTTTTTTATACGCTGCCACCTGACCTCCTTGTATCCTACAAACAATACTTTGAAGTTTAAATATATTAGGTTACCCTGTTTACGTTACAAAATTATGCATGACAAGTAGGAGGATTTATTGTACCTGCAGCACCATCATTCCCCAAATAAGACGAAACGTGGACTCCTCCCGAAACAGAAACAAGAGGAATAGAATCCAAACATGTAGGTATAGAATTTTTAATAAATGTCACATTTCCGCCGTTTCCCCCATAAAATTGAGCCTGCCCACCATTGGAATAAATAGAAGTGATCACTCCAAGAACATTTTCTAAAAGAATATTTCCACCACTACCTCCCAAACCATCCCCATAATTACCTAAAGAAGAAAGACTTCCAGAAAAATAAGAGTCGATAATAGCTATATTTCCACCACTACCTCCAGTACCAATACTATACCCTGCATTAGAAGTTATTGCCCCAGTAACATTTGAAGAAGTTATATTAATTACTCCGCCATTTCCACCAATACTCATCCAACCGTTTCCCCCATTTGAAGTTATGGAAACAGTAGTGGAATTAGCAATATTAACCAATGCTCCAGCCCCCCCACCTTGTCCACCATTTCCACCAGTAGAAATTATTGACCCCGAAATATTTGAATTACTGATAGAGATTGCTCCTGAAAAACCGCCAACAAGCCCGACCCCGCTGCTAGAACTTACTACTCCCAAAATATTGGAGTTATTAATAATTATTGCTCCTGTAGACCCTCCATTCGCACCACTCCATCCAACTCCAGAGGTAATATTTGTAATAGTTGAATTTACTATAGTTATTTCTCCAGAAGAACCGCTATCACCCGTACTTGATCCTCCACTTGTTGAAACTATTTGACCAACACTCGAATTTATAACAATAATATTTCCTGAACTTAATATAGGGCCAAATGAATATCCTGCAACTGAGGATATCTTGCCAGCAACATGAGAATTATAAATAGTAACACTTCCGCCTAAACCACCACTAACCATAGAGCTCACATCACCCTCCCCGGTAGAAATAACATCTCCTCCAACGTTCACATTATTCAAGACTAAGCTAGTAAATGCATTATCCCCTACATTTGCACCTCGCGCATCCACATTCCCGCTAATAGTATAACCTCTACCATTAACAGTTACACCATC
>JBAXEZ010000041.1:0-9208 GCA_037140195.1 archaeon | reverse complement strand
ATTTATTATTATACAATTGGACAAAGAATCGGCCCAAGATATGGGATAAACATTTCGCACGAACAAGAAAAAGGGCAAGACTATAGCAAATGGTACGTTGCAAAGAAAATTCTTAAAACAAATACACTAGTTGTTGCACCAAAAGGCCACAAAATTCTTTTAAGAAAAGAAATGATCATAAAAGATTTTTATTTAATTGATGAAAGCAAAGAAGAATACAAAAAGAAAGCTCATACAGTGTTAGCACGAATTAGACAAGTTGGAGAACTTCTACCTTCAAAAGTTTTCTACAAAAAAGGCAAATTTAATTTAGTTTTAAACGAAGCAATACGTGGAGTTTCCGACGGACAAGCAGTAGTCTTATATAAAAAAGATAAAGTTCTCGGTGGGGGGACAATCTGGTCGTAATTATATAAATAATTTTGAGTTAACTAAATCCAAGTACTATTTTTATAACTCAAATACCTTTTTCCAAGAGTTTTTGTTAAAAACAGATTTTCAACTTTCATTCTCCAAAAGAAATATATCACTATTAGAATAGAAGGAATAATTATCCTTGGATTTAGAGATACTAAACATAAACCAATTAAAGTTAAGTTTATTCCCCAATACAATGGATGACAAATCTTAGAATAAATTCCTGTTGTAACTAATTTTTTTAATCCTGGCTTTCCATACCCCGCATCCCAATTTTCCCCAAGTGTAATCTTAGCAGACCACCAAATAAACAAACCAATAATGCTTACTCCAATTCCAAGAAAATAAACTAAACTTAGACTAAAACTGATAAACCAAATATAAAAAGAAAATAATGTTAAAACAAGCGGAACTAGATGTTCAAGTTGATATCTTTTAATTAAAGAATTCTGTTTTTTTCTATCCATTCTAAGCCCCGTCACGTCTAACAACTATTGGTGGCTCTTTCTTTTTTGCACCATATTTTTCAAAGAATACAATATTTTCTAAATCTGCTTTTTGTTTTTTAGAAACTGGCTGCTTTCCAGCAAAACCAATTGCAATAACTGCTTCAACTTCTTCACTTCCGGGAACCCCAACGGCAGATCTTACTATATCATCATCAAAAAAACCAACCCAACAACTGTCAATTCCCTTTTCAGTTAAAGTCAACAGAAAGTTTTGAATTACTGCACCAGCCTGTTGCTGAGCAAATCCCTTTTCATTAGCATCAAACATTTTTCTAACTTTCTCCCGGTTAGAAGTTAAAACAACTAACGCACCAGCCTTAGAAACAAATGGTTGCTGAGAAGCTCCCGCAATTTTATCAATCTTATTTCTATCTTCAACAATGATAAATTTCACAGAAAACATATTTCCAGCCATAGGAGCAAACCGAGCAACATCAATAGCCTGAATAACTTTCTTCCAACTAGGAACCTTGCCATCAAAATTCTTCACACTCTTTCGCGACTTTATCGCACTCACCAAATCCATAAAAAACTAAGGGATAAGGAGTTTAAAAACATTTACTAAACTTATTTTTCTCTTTCAAATCTAAAAATAAAAAAATAAAAAACCCGTCAAAGACGGGCAAATGATTTTCAATCACAGTGTTTAACTGTAGTCGTCTAATCCTAAATCATTAACTGACGGTCCTCTTGAAGCTTGTTTGTTCTCATATTGAGATTTACCCAAGATATAAGGGGATTTAACACCAGTCATAATAGTGATTACTCTAACTCTTCCCTGGAATTCTTTATTAATTCTCGCTCCGATGATTACTTGTGCATCAGGTGAAAGATGTTCTGTTACAATTCTACCGATATTGTCGAATTCCTCCAACTTCATATCAGGTCCACATGTAACGTGAATCAACGCACCAGTTGCGCCTCTATAATCAACATCCAATAAAGGATGTGTTAAAGCTTGTTGACAAGCAGTATCTACTCTGGATGTGGAATTATCTTCACCGATACCTATAACTGCAACGTCTCCGTTCTTCATGATTGCGGATACATCAGCATAGTCTAAGTTAATCAATGATGGTAATGTAATAGTCTCTACGATACCCTTGATCATAGTTGATACAAGTTCATTCGCAACTGCGAAAGCTTGTTCCATAGGTAACTGTCCAGCAATATCTACAAGTCTATTGTTATCAAGAACGATAACAGTGTCAGACACTTCTCTCAATTCTTGTAAACCAAATTCAGCCTTGTCTACTCTTGCTTTCTCTGCCTCGAAAGGCATTGTTACTACAGCTATTACGACAGCTCCTGTCTCTTTTGAAAGTTGAGCTATTACAGAAGCAGCGCCAGTACCTGTACCGCCGCCCATTCCAGCTAAAATGAAAACCATATCCGAACCCGAAACAGCTCTCTTTAAGTCAGAAATCGCTTCCTTTGCAGCTTCCCTTCCTCTAGCAGGATAACCACCACAACCTAATCCACGAGTTAATTCTTTACCGATAAGTATTTTCTCATCAGCTTTTGTGATAGACAAATGTAACGCATCAGTATTTGTACCGTAAACAGTAGCACCAGAAATTCCTTTATTGAATAACCATGTTGCCATATTACAACCACAACCACCTACACCAAAAACTTTGATGTTAGCTTTACCAGCCTTTAACTCGTCGAAGTTAATACTATTCTTCTCAGCATTTTGAATTGCTTCTTTTGCAAAATCTAAAGCCATTTTATTTCTTTTTTTTAAACCTCCTTTCAGTACATTAAGTTTAATCGTTTAATGAAACATTAAAAATTTCGAGATATAATCCCGAATATTCAAAACGTCACCTTCAAACCATTGGAAATTATAGAAACTCTCTCTTTAAAAATACTTTTGTTTTATAGTATATAGATTTTTAGCGATTTTGTCATTCTCCGAGGAGAAAAATAAACCTTACAACGAGTACCTCTCTCGAACAACATCATCAAATGGAGATGCACATAAAATTCCAGATAAATCTTTTTTCCAGTCTCTTTTAAGTTTCTCCGCTTCTACTTTCAAAGTTATATCTAAAATGTCTACTATTTCTAAAGTATCCATTCGAAGAGGACCTTCCAACGGCCAGTCTGGAGAATTAAAAAGTTGATTAAGATATGCAGGAATTTCTCCAACGGCAGAAACATACTCTTGAAATTGCTCGGTCTGTCTAAGCATAGAAAGAAGCCAAAACTCTTTAGGTTTTTCCTTTATTTGCCGACAATGATGCACTTCATGCCCATAAAGAGCACTACAAAATATAGAATGTGGATCCTCAAAAGCGGGCGACAGAAAAAACATCTGGGGTTTTGAAAAAGGACTAGGAAAATTCACAGTCATATAACCTCTATCTAAAGGAAAATAAATTTTTTCGGCTACGTTATACTCATCTAAATCTAAACTCTGAACAAAATCCCTCCTAACAAAAATTCCGCCACCCTGCGCAATTTTATAATCCGCTTCAGTTAAGGTCATCTTGCCCCCCCATACTTCTCTTGCATATCACGCATAAACGGAAATAAAACTTCTCTAGAAGTAATATCTCTTGGTGCTTTACATAGCATAAATTCTAAATCCCGAATAATATCTCTCCCATGAAAAAAATCTACAGCGAACAAAACTTGATCGAAAATGCTTTCCCTTATTTCCATCTCTTCATCTTCAGTTAATCCTCTTTCCACGTGTTTTTGCAATTGCGAAGAATAAGCTAAACATTCTCGTAAACTACGCATGTAATCCGAAACCATTCTTGCATCAGTAAATATAAAAGGATCTTTAATAAATTCCTGAATAATGTCTTCGCCTCTTTCAATATATTGCGCACAGTGATAACCTTCATGGTCAATAACTGTTGATTTAAATCTGGAAAAAGAACGATTAAATAATTTAGGATATACTGCAACTACTGACTTTTTTGTAAACCAGCTCAAAGGAAAAGTCGGATGAATAGACATTGCATAAATATCATTGACAGTTATCTCATTTTGCTTAGCAAAAGAACTGAGAATTTGCTTCCCCTTGTAATCATATTCTACTCTCCTAATATAATCACTGGCGTCTTCTAAGTCTAACTCAGCTAAAAATTCCTGTCTGATTTTTGCATCTCCTGCTTGTGCAACTTTATAATCAGACTCGGTTAAGTTTGCCATTTTAAAAATTTGGAACAATATTTTTCGTATATTGCTTTTTTAGTTCATGAAATTCTAGAAGACATTCAGGAGCATAATCTCTGCATGCTAAATACATTCCCTGAAGTTGACAATAACCAACAAAGTTCTTGTTTAAATCACGACCCATATACTTTTTAAAAAATCTCTCATCGAGTTTATTGAAATTGCTAAAATGCTTTCGTGTTCTCTTGTAAATCTTAGCAGTCGTAGACCCAAAAAATGTAGATCCTGCCACCCCTCCGCTTAATGCTGCCATAGTGCCATATGCTAGAAGAGCAATAGGAGAATCATCTAATGCGCCTGTATAAATAGAAATGTTACTGCCTACTGTGATAACAGCACTCAAAGCAAAAGCTCGATTTCCAATCAGTCTTGTTTCAATATCTAAAAGTTTTTCTTTGAGTGTCATTTTTCCTTCAGCAATTCTGGCCATTTAGTTGGAATTTGCAATAAAATTTCTTCGCCATGCTTCGCAACAAGTTGTTCAATTTTTTCTTTTCCGGACTTGTAAACTCCCCCTACTAACTCTTTATCTACGACGTAGCCTTCTGGATAGATATCTGCAAAATATTCCTCATGACAATAGGTTGCAAATCCTTCACTTAACTCATGTGGGCAAATATGCGCAGGTTTGTTTTTTTCTTCCAATCTAAAACTTAAAATATGAGATAACTCATGAACTACAGCCTCATCTAAGCTATCCTTGGTACCTATATTTTTTCTCCATAAATTCATTCGTGTACTAAACCCAAACGGAACTCGTATGCAATCTTCTCCAGCAGCCAAGCTCATAGTGTTATCACTAAATTTTGAATAGCCAACTAATGCAGAACCAATAAGGGCAACAGGCGGAAGAGCTACAACGGGCAATCCCCAAGATAAGACTTCTTTCTCAAAACGCGATATTTTTTTTTGGGAATAATCCTCCAAAGGAAAAGTACATAACCTTGAATACATTCTATCGATTTCTTGATAAGCCCAAATCATGTTTGGTAAAACATAAACCTTCCCAAGTTGAACACCCGTTTTTTCTTCAATTCTTGGCTGATAAAAATCTCTCCTCTCCTCAATCCATTCTATATATGCATTTTTCTGCTTCTCACTCATCGGCAAAAACATTGCTCCAGCCAATCCAGCCATTCTTTCTCCAGCAACCAATAAACCTTTTTTAAGAGTCATTTTATTCGACCCCAAAGTTATCTTCTGCTACAACTCTAAAAACTTCATCTACTTCTTCTTGAGTCAAATCGTTTGGAGCATTTCCAAGAACAGGTAAATGTGGACGTTTTCTAGAAAACTTTAATTGTAATTTTCCATTTAACAGAGTTTTATCTCCTGAAATAACTCTCGTATCCAAAGTTCTACCATCATCAGCCATGATAAAATCATATCCCCTAGCAGTAATTGGTTTATGTTCATAAGATGTCTGCACAGGTTTAAATGTAAAACTCACAAGACCTTCATGTAATCTTCCTCCTTCGGCAGTATTATCTGGTTGATAATAAACTAATCTTTTTGGATCCTGCAGATGAAGCACTGCTTCTTCTTTTTTTCTTAAAACTACCATTCTAGAAACCTCATCATAAGAATAATTTTTCATAGTTGTTGCAGCCAACCTGTTCTTTTTTTCTTCATCTATAGGTACAAAAAAATTCTTTCCATCTTTATAAAAAATATTTGCCACATAGTGCTTTCTATAAACCAATGAATTCAAAGTTAGAGAGTCTTTTACTCCCTCTGGACGATGAACAAATTTATCAGCTCCTTCAGAAGTAGTATGTAAAAAAACATAAGCATTTTTCTCCCCGTTAGTTTGTAATTGCAAACAATCTCTAGCTACTTGCCTAGCTACGTGAATTCCAGAATCTTCGAGTCTTCCCACGATATATTCAGTCATTCTCTCTCTAGCTTTTTGAGATACCATAACAAATTGATTTAAAGATAGTTTAAAAACGTTTCGATTATAGTGTCACTACTTAGTTACAACAAAACCGAAACATTTAAATACTTACTAGTTCTGTAATATTTATCACCTCTTTTTTCCCAGAAGGGGCGAATAGAGCAACTATTTTAGCGCTCTACAAGCCCTTTCATGGGTTAGCAAAACCCTGAAAGAAAGATGATAAAAAAGAAAATGGAAAACGAACAATTACAAACACAGAGAAAATCGAAGTCAATTGCAAATTTCTTTTTGCACCCAATTGGAACAAAAGAACAGAGAACAAAAAGAGAGGAAGAACTAATTCAAGAAGCAGCAAATTTAACCCTTCCGGAACACGTAATGAAAATTATTTTAGAACCCGGATATGTTTTTAGAAGAGAAATATATTCCCAGCAATCACTAGGCGAAAAAGCACTAGGAGTCTTTGTAGGCGCATATATAACTGCACTTCAAGGAACAGTAACTTCCACTATAGCAACAAAACTTGGAGAATATTTTTCATAATCACAATAAAATAGAAGTGATGAGAGTACCGAGTAAATCGGTTCACTCAACGTTTAATTAACTTTAAACATTGAAAGGAGGACAAAACAAAAATGACAAACGAACAAAACGAATTCGGAATTGGACCCGGAGTACCGAGAGACATGAGATTTGGTAAACTAAAAGCTTTAGGTCTTGTAGGTTCAATAGCTGTTGCTGGGCTCACTGGCGGACTCATGATTGGTAAAAATTCTAAAAAAGTAGAACCAATCGTTTTAGAAAAAACAACTCTAGAAGGTACTAGCTATGTAAATGGTACAAGAGTTGCATTCAAAGACACAAGAGCAGGCCCAACAGAAGGCGATGTACTTTACGGTAGAAACGAAGCAAAAGGATTTGACGCGGGAAAAGCATATGATGAAAATCTTGCTGCAAATGGTTCAAATACATTCTATAGAGTATTAGGATTCAAAGATAGAAAAGGAGTAGCATATACAAATGTTACCTACCTAGGAAGATCTCCAATAACCGATATCCTAAAAGAATAATCAAACCAAATTTTTATTTATTTTATTTTAAAATAACAAAAACAAACTCTGAAAGGAGGACACATAAAAATGACAAACGAAACACAAAGAAGGAATTTTTGGAACACACTAGATTCATCTTTAGTAAATTTCAATGATTTCTGTGAACAAGCAACAATAGGTACGTTTACATTTCCGCTACAAGTTGCTACTGGAAACTATACAGCAAAACCAAACACACGTGGCGGACAAATAGGACAATACGTTGGAAATACTGTCTCGACATTACTAACATCCGCCATAGCAATTGGCGCTACTATTGGTGCTTATGCTTTAGCAAAGGGCGACTTTTGAAAAAACAAACATTAAACCTGAAAAAGCCGTCTCAGACTAATCAAACAACTTTTTATTTTTTTTATTAACTTCTAAATCTTTATAAATAACCTTTTTTTAGCTAATTTATGAAAATACTTTCATTACACTGTGATTATATAAAATTTAAACCAGTGAAAGCTGCAATAAAAGGAATGGAACTTCCAGCAGAGGAAAACAAAGCTGTTGAAGTAAAAGAACCGTTAGTAATTATGACTGCCGTTGAAAAAGCAGACGAAGATAATAAAACAATTCTAGCAGACTATATTAAAAACATTTTAGACTTAAAAGATAAAATCGGAAAGATAGAAAGAATCGTTTTATACCCTTATGCACACTTATCTTCATCTTTATCTAGCCCAGATTTCGCAAAACAAATTTTAATCGACGCTGAAAAAGAACTTAAAGCGAAAGGAATTGAAACTTTCAGAGCACCATTCGGATACTACAAAGAATTCGAATTAAAATGCAAAGGACATCCACTTTCAGAACTTTCTAGAAACATCGGAAATCAAGTTTCTCAGGAAATTAAAACTACAATTACAAAAAAAGAAGAAGTATATGACCCCCAGAAACTCTTAGCTCAAATATCCAAATCAAAATTAGACACTTCTAAACTTAAAGAAAACGACCATAGAATTATAGGTAAAAATTTAGATTTATTCTCATTTTCAGAAGTAGCTCCTGGAATGGTTTTCTGGCATAATAATGGTTTAATAATTTACAATGAACTTGTCAGTTTCTGGAGAGATGAACACCGAAAAGCAGGATATACTGAAATCTCGACTCCGCAAATTATGGATAGAAAACTTTGGGAAATATCCGGACATTGGAAATTATACAAAGATAATATGTTCACAACGCAATATGAAGGAAAAGAATGTTCTGTTAAACCTATGAATTGCCCTGGAGGAATGCTTGTTTATAGAAGTAGCCAAAAATCATACAAAGACCTCCCATTGAGAGCGGGAGAACTTGGGAAAGTCCACAGATTAGAATTATCAGGTGTTTTAGCAGGACTGTTTAGAGTAATTCAATTCACGCAAGACGACGCACACATATTTTGTACACCAGACCAACTAGAAGATGAAATTGAAGGAGTTATTCATTTAATAGAAAAAATGTTAGGCAAATTCGGATTTAAAAACTATAAATTTTCATTAAGCACAAGAAGTGAAGAGAAGAAAGATAAATATTTGGGAACAGACGAACTTTGGGCAAAGGCAGAAAAAACATTTGAAAATGTTTTAGACAAATTAAAAATAAAATACATAAAACAACCAGGTGAAGCTAAGTTTTATGGCCCGTCTCTTGACGTTTTAATTAAAGATTCCCTTGAAAGAGAATGGCAATGCTCCACAATCCAATTAGACTTTAACTTGCCCCAAAGATTTGAAGTAACTTACAAAGGCTCAGACGGAAAAGATCATACACCTATTATGCTTCACAGAGTAGTTTATGGCTCTTTAGAACGTTTTATAGGAGTTTTATTAGAACATACAAACGGAAACCTTCCGACATGGTTATCTCCTGTCCAAGTACGAGTATTAAGCTTTACAGATAGAAACGAACCTACAGCTCAGAAAGTTTTAGACGAATTAAAAGAAGCTGGCGTAAGAGCAGAAGCAGATTTCACTTCAACAACAATGGGTGACAAAATACGAAAAGTAGCTGAACTTAAAATTCCATTTGGAGTTACCATTGGAGACAAAGAAGAAAAGAATGGAACACTAGCAGTAAGATCAAGAGATGGAAAAGTAGAGTATGGT
>JBAXEZ010000040.1:0-9557 GCA_037140195.1 archaeon | reverse complement strand
GGGTAGGTTACAGTAATACACAGTTTAGCATTGGAATTGGAACTTGTGGCGGAATAAAGAAAGGTCTAAAGGTAGGAGATATTATCATTTGTACTCACTCACTTGGCGAATGGGAGGGTGCAAAACATCGACTTGGAAGAAAAAGAGAATTGAAGACTAACAAAAAAATTATTCGTGCCTTGGAAGACTCTTGTAAGAAACTAAAAGTAAAATACACGAAAGGAAAAATATTTTCTGTTTCGGATGTTTTTTTAGAAGATGAAATTATCCACGAGTTGAAAATCAAACAAAAAGGGTTCATTGGCGTAGAACATGAAAACTATACTGCAAATGTCATTAGTGAAAATTATAATAAACCTTTTTGTTCTATTATGCTTATTAGTGATTTGCCGATAAATGGGGAAAACTATTATCTAAGTCAAAGGTCTAGCAGTGGAAAAGATAAACTTTCTGAAAATTTATCTCTCATTTTTAAAATCGCCGCATTAGCAACAGCGTCACTATTAGACGATAATCAAGATTAAAGTAAATAGTAGCCGCCTACATTTTTATCCATTAGTAAATTCTTCAGGAGAAGAAGCCATTGCGTGTGATTTCTTGTAAACGTCATATGTTGCATACAATAATTTTTTAGCAGATGTTTCGGCACTAGCTCTAACTTCTTTCTCAACAAAATTATCTGGTTTTATATCTTTGACTTCCAAAATTTCCTTCTTTTTTTCCTTGCTACTACTGGACCAATCACCCGTAAATAATTTAAACAATGCAGTAAATGGATTGATGTCATCTTCATTTTTCTTTTCTTCTGCTTTCTTTTTTTCTTCTTTTGCTTTTTTCAATTTGTCATCCGCTCCCTCTCCACAATATTTCTCTATGTCTGCTTTAAGTTGATCCAAAGCAACCTGCGTATTATTTTCAACTAACTTCAATCCATCTTCAAGCTCGGCTTCTTTCATATTTTTATCTAGCAGAGCAAGCTCATCAGAGTTTAAAGCAAAGCAATCAAAAGTAATTTCTACTCGTCCACCATATCCGAACGCATAGTCTCCTCTCTGCGTAACTTTCTGAGCAAGTGATCCTCGGAAATTTAAGGAAACAAGATAAATAGGTTTGTAATCTCTTTTCATTTTGTAATCTTTAAATTTCTGCTGATCCGGTTTTGTAGTACTGCCCTTCCCCAATAAGGTTAATTCAAATCTTGTTGCAGAAAAAGCACTAACCATTGCAGGGTCTTTATCCGAACCTTTCATTCTCAAATCTTCAGCAGCTTTTAAATAAGGTCTCGCCCATTTAGTGTACATTTTCAAAGATTCAACTTCGGACTTCAGATATGATTTTTCTATTTCAAATCTTTTAGTGATTTCTCTTTCGGAAGTATCCTTCCACATTAAAAATTCGCTCATTCTAGGAATCAAAACTCTCAATACTGAATCGTTAATTACACCATCTTTGCCTGCCATTTTTTTCAGATCTTCTACACTATTTGCAACTAAAAATGCTTCTCTTAAAGTTGTATAACCCATCTCTGCAGCCATTTGGTGAATACTTCCTCGTCCTCTTTTCATGTCAACTTGGTCTAACCAAATATTTTTAATAGCTAACATTCCCTCTTCTTTTTCCTTCGGATTATCTGAATTTGCTCGTTTATACTGCTCAGTTCTGATTTCATATTCTTTTAAATCATAAACTAAATTAATTATTGTTTTAATTAAAGTATTTGTATCTGCAAGAAGTTTTGTTGCCTGCTGTTGCATCGCAGTAGCTTTCTGTCCCATCTCTGAAAAGTGACCGCTACCTGGAGAAGACATAAAATTATCTGTAATCTTTTCAACTTTTATTCCCGCATTCTGCATAAAATCTAATATCCAATAATAAACTGGCTCGAGTTGATTTGACTCAGAATCATAAACTAACTTATACGAAGAAAGAGTTTTTCCGCCAGCATATTTTTTATTAACTTTACCTATCTCCTCTTTTATCTCTACCATTAAAATACCAACGCGTTACTTATTTTTAAACGTTTAGATTACTTAGCGTATCTGGTTTACATTCCAGCAGTTCGGCAGTGAGGGTCATAAATAATCAAATTTCCGTCATTGTCTCTAGCATAGTCCATTTGCTCTCTGGCTATAAGTTCAGAATATGAGTCCCCTGCTTCACTATTAAGTTCCCAATTTCTTCTTATCGTTGAGTCGTAGCAACTTTCTAGAAATTCCATAAGTAATGTTTTTTCTTTTTGAAGATAAATTCGAGCAATTCTCACATTTTTCAATCCGTCTTCAATTATTTCTTTTTCTATGTAAGCGTATCTTCCGATTTCAAATTCGTCATCGCCTGCTTTTTCAACTAACGTTGTCCCGTGATAATTTATCTTTGTAAAAATCTTCTTATCTTTAGGAAACCAAAATTTTCGAGTGTCAGGATTATTCCAAACAGATTGTACAAAATTGGGGGTTTCTTCTAAAAGTTTTCTTCCATGTTCTGAAGTCCAAATTCCATCAATTTTTTCTAATTTCATCTTTCTAAATTTGTCACAATCTCTTTCTAGAATTACTTTTTAACTGTTCTATTCTTCTTATCAGTCTTATCTGCTTCTTGAGCTTCAGTACTCTTTGTAACCCACTTAACTCTTCTATTGTCTCTTCCCATTTCAGAATTCTTTCTGCATTTAGAACCACAATATGTTCTTGGAGTTCCATCTCTTTGAATAACTGTTATTCCTCTTGGAAATTCATAATTTGATTTACAGAATGAACATCTTGGCATCTTAACTAAACGCTCCCTTTTGTATTCTCTTCATTAATTTTCTTGCTTCAATTTCAGTTTCTCTCAACATTAAAACATCTTTAGCTTTGATTGGACCTCTAACGTTTCTTCTAATTTGTTTACCCATATTTCTTCCTCTAAGAATTCTAACTTTAACTTGTGTAAGTTCTCCTCTTGTTCCTGTTCTTCCAACAACTGCTTCAACGATAGCCGGAACTGCTCCGCCTTCTTCCATAATTTTATCAGAACCTCTAGAACCACTACTTTGTGTTTTATTTTCTGTCTGTTTTATTTCTTTCATTTTATTAAATTAGTATAATTACCACATTCAGCATAAGCAAATATTTGCTTATTTTAGAGTCTCAAGCTTTGCATCGCCTGGTTGTATTACTGCAACAGCACCTGTTGAAACTCCGATTCCTACAGCAAGTCCTAACTTCTGTTTTGAATCAGCTTCTACACATTTAATGCCTTTCTCTTTTGCAAGAATTGGTAAATGTTGTGTAAGTTCTTTAGGGCTAACGTCTGCTGCATAAACTACTAGTTTAGCAACTCCTCTTTCAATAGCCTTTGTAACTTCATTGATACCTTTATCAACTTTGCCTGTTTTAGCAGCTTTCTCTACAATATCGTATACTGAAACCATTTTTTGTTTGTTTTGTTTAGTTATTTAGTCAATAATCACAAAAGAAAGTATTCCTCTCAGTTGACCTGATCATTGGTTAATATTAATCTGAAAAATTCCTTTTTAAATGTTTCTTAAACGCCTTCCTCAGCGCCAGCATTTTCTTTTTCAGCGATCTTCTTGAATTTCTCTTCGATAGCACTTTCTGCTTCTTTCAATTTGTCAGCCATATCTTTTTCTTTTCTTTTCTTCTTAGGTTCTTCTAATACTAATTTTTCACCTACGAAGTCTTCTAAAGAAGGTAGCTTCTTATCAATTCCTTGAGCTTTCATATACTCTCTAGATAATAACCAGAAGAATAATCCCAATGACTTATTACTATGATTATTTCCGATAATTGTGAAATCAATATCTGCAGTGTTATTATTTGTGTTACAAATTCCTACAACTGGCACTCTAACATTTCTAGCGTCAGTTAATGCATTCTTGTCTAACCATGGATCACAAATCATAATCATTTTTGTTTCAAAGAAATTTGGTAATTGTGTATTTGTAATAATTCCTGCAGGGTATTTCTTTGTGAAAACTCTAACATTTGTTAATTCAGAAAACATTTTAACTGCTCTCCATCCAGACTCTCTCTTACATACCAAAATCCATTCATTTGGTTTGTATTGTTTTACAAAATCAATAGCATTTTTTAATTTCGCATCAACCAAAAGTGTGTTTAAAATTGCAAGTCCATCCATTCTTCTTCTATAAACGTATTTCTTCATAGTTGGAGTAATGACCTTAGTTCCTAAATAGGAAGAAGTTTTAATATAATCTTCAATATCTGTCAATGATGTTTGTTCTTTTACAGTTTCTTTAATTTGTTTAGCTGTTTCTTCTTGAGCTTCAGGTGTGTCTTCAACTACAACTGTTTCTTTTTCTACAATGTCAGATTTTTTCTTTTTTGTTGGCATTTTTTGTCTGTTTTTGTTTTATTAAGTTTAGAGTGTGCTGTACGAGTTTTTCTGGATTTATTTCAGCCAGTACGTACTAAACTATTCACCAAATAAGGGTATTTAAAGACTTCGGTTGTTATTTTCATTTAGTTTTCTTAATTGCTTCATAAAACCAGTATGCTTGTAGTAAATCAACTCCAAAATATTTTCTTCCTTCCTTGGATGCCTGTTTATCTGCTTCGAGTAAATTTCTTTTCCATAGATTATAATCTGTACTAATTTCATACAATGGAAGTGCAGTTTTTACTTCAGTTCGTGCAATATTCTTAAAGTATCTTTTACTTCTGAATTCTATATCTTTTCTATGTGAATTAACTACAAGTCTATCGTTAATAGGATAGGGATATTCGTGAAGTCTCTGCTCTACAAAAGAGAGGTCTACATTCTTGTCTGCTGTGTATGCTAAAATTTGAAAAAAAGGATTCTTCATATCGGCGTAATCCTTAGCTAAAGAAACTAATTCTTTTTTGTAATCTTGGCCGCACTCATTTAAAATATTTAACTTTAACATATTCAGCCAAGAAGATGAGACAGTTGGAATTTGTACAAAACCCAAATCAAACCTAAGTTGAGAAAAAGTAACTCCTTTCCATTTGTTCTTCAAAGCTCTTCTTTTAGTTTGCTCGTCACCAAGCCTGGCTGCAACACTATCTAAAACCTGTCTACTTAATGCTCTTGAGGGATTTGCTTCAAATAAATTTATATTTAAATTTGCCCGATCACTTAAATTTCCCAATTTATCTTTCAATTCAAATTTATTATCTGCCCACATATTGTATACTTTAGAAAAATGTTTTTCAATATCTGGATTCTCTCCAACTTTTATTGTATAATGTAAGTAAGCAAAACATAATTGATCATAAGAATTTGCGTGAGTTATTTCGGAGGTGCATTTTAAGCTAGCAGGGTCTACCTCTAAAGGAATGTAACCATCAAATCCGTCAAGTTTATCCATCTCAATAATTCCTTGAATAATTAAGTCTGCAATTTCTTTTGTGTGAGGGTCTTTCGTAACGGCATATTTCGCAGATAGAGCACTAATGAGAACAAGATTATTGTCTAAATAACTAGGGCTATTTTTTCCAGAGACAGAATAAAGTGGCAAAAGTAGTCCCTTTCCTAATTTAACTAAGTTGGTTTCTATCTCTCTTTCAACAAGTTTTATTTTTTCTTCCAAAGTCATTTCAAGAACACTAGCTCTTTCTCTTCTATACTCGTCATTTGCTCTTAATTCTTTCTGGCACATAGAAAGACTATCGGGTGGAATTGTTTTACAACCGTTAAATCCAACTACTGCTGCGAGTAACAACGAACCCACCAAATGCCTCTTTTTCATGAAAATATAGAGAAGTTATTATTTAAAAGAATTCGGGTGATTAACTAAATATTTTTATAGGTAAGAATAGTAAATATTGTATGAAAATAAGAAGAGTGTTAGGGGTTCTATGTTGTTTTATTGCAGCATTTATTGCGTTCTCTCATATAAATGTTACGGTTAATGTAATTGGATATTCTTTTATCGAGGGAATAAAAGGAATAGTTGTCGTTGTATTTTTTCTAGCAGGTTTGGGAATGATGATGTCCTCGGTATTTAATGAAATGCAAGGAGAAGATCCTGTGTTAAGGAGAAAAGTAACAAGTATTGATGCAGAAGCTCTAAGAAATGCAAAGCAAGGAGTTCCAGAAGGAGAGTATCATGCTCGCATCAGTAATGGTATGTTCAATCCTCCAGAAAGAACGCAAGCCGGAGGAGTAAATGTCCCTTCAGGGACTTTTCGAGCGAATGTAGTCAATGGAATTTTTAATGGAAAAAATTTCGGAGTGTACAGGGATAAAAGAGGTAATTATCGTTTAGTTTTAATTAATAGCTATGAAGGCGACCAAGTTTGCAAAGTCATTGGAAAAGACAAGGTAGAGCATACCGATGAGCGCAATGATAAAACGACGGCGTATCACGCGCACGTAGAAGTATATTCTCCAGAAAATATAGACTTTTCTGCCAGTGAGGGAAGGTATAAGATTCATAAAGATAGCTTCTATGTAGATTTGGAGACTCTTAAGAATAGGGGGCACAAAGTTAATGGTAGTTTTGTTTATGACCAAGATCTACCTGAAGGATTGCTCTCTCTTTTATCTAAAGTAGATAATGAAGAACTCGTGTCCAGAGCACAAGAGGTTTTTTATAATCCTAATATATCTAGGCAAACCCATCCCTGGTATCGCGTAGATCGAAAATTATATAACTCTCCCAACAAAAAAAATGTTGAAAGATACTCTGAAAAATTAAAAACTATGCTAGCAAAAACTTATACTGAAAATAAAAAAGCAAAGCGATATAGAGGCTAGAATTCTTCTAATTTCTCCAAAATTTTTTCAACAATTTTAATTTTCTTTTCAATCATCTTAGAAGTATTAATTCCTCTAGCAAGCTCATACATTTCTTTTTCTATATTCGGTTTAAGTTCTTTTAAATCCTTATGTATTCTTTTATAGGGCAACATGAACATTCTATTATTTTTTGCATAAAGCGCCTGGCAAATTGCTTTAATTACATCCCATTCTTCAAATCCAAATTGAAATTCATTTCTAAACTTATGGTGTCTCCAGTAAAATAAATTCTCTTTAATTGAACGAATTTGCGAATCAAAAACTTCTTTCATCATTTTTTTTGGATATTTTTCTGCCTTCTTTTTCCAATTAGCCAACAAATTTAATGGATCGTAGACAGCTACTGAGTCGACAACTTTATGTTTTATAAAATGCTGGAAAGTAGTAAAATTTTCAACAGAATCATAGAAACTATCTATTTTTTTATCCATTTCTTTCTTAGTTTTAAAAGTAAAATCTGCTCTTCTTCCGCAGATATCCCATTGTTCTTCCACTCCTACCTCTGGATTTTCCTCATTTTTTATAACTCTAAATGTTTTTCTTAAAGTATTTATTAGTTTTTGTTTGTCTTTATCTTCTTTAGTAATTACTACAAAATCGACATCCGAGTCTGGAGAATCCATATTAGCAAGAGCCGAACCATTATTAAAAATAGCAATAACACTTTTCTCTTTAGAAAAAACTTCTTTCACCTTATCACACACCTCTTGATTTTTCATTTTAATTCCTTAATCTGAACATAAAGTTCTTTTTTATATCCTAAATGCTCCCAAGTCTGTTGCGAATTTTTATTTCCAATAGACGTTTTTAACATTACATAATCTATTCCCTTTTTCTTCAAATTAGACTCTGCAAATTCAATAAGTTCTCTTGCAATTCCTTTGCCTCTAAATTTTTTAAGAACACAACATTCATCGATAAATCCATATTTTTTTACTCTAAACCAGCTAATATTTTTTTCTATATAAAATGATACAAAACCAACAACCTGTTTATTTTCTTCTGCAACAAAAAGAAAAGTACTTTTATATTTAGTTACTGCATCAATTGCTTCGCCTACTAAGTGTTTTTTTACTTCCTTTGCTTTTACAAAATCTCCGAAATTTTTTGCATCTTTTGGAGCCCAGCTAGGCAACCAGAATTTTCCCATATTTTTATGGGTGGAGTAAAATTCATGATACAAATCCGCAAGTTTTTCTGTATCTTTTATTGTTGCTTTTCTAATTATCATTTTACATTATCTCCTATTTTAGGATTCATTATTGCCCACAGAAGATTATTTACATATTTGCCTTCTTTAATTGCATCTTTTTTCAAAGTACCTTCTAACACAAAACCAGATTTTTTCAAAACACCTATTGCTCCTTTATTAAATGAGCGACACTGTCCATAAATTTTAGCCCATTTATACTTTTCAAATCCATACTTTACTATTGTTTTAACCGCCTTTTGAATTATCCCGGTTCCTCTGCAATCTGGATGAAGTGCAATATGCAGCCTTCCACGGTGATCTTCTGGTTTAAAACTTTGTGTTTGGAGGACAACATATCCACAAAATTTTCGATTAATATCTATTACAAAAAGTTTGTTAAATTTCTCTTTACTTTTAAAGTCAATAATCTCTTTTTTAATTTCTTCCCTTGCTTCTTCTACATTCTTGGGAACACACATAAACCCTCTTTTTGTAAAAGGATCTTGCATCATTTCAAAATACCTTTGAGTATCAGTAAGTTTTATAGGTCTTAGAATAAAATCTTTTGTTTTTATTTCCATTTTACCTTAATATCTCTTTCTCAATCTGCATTATTCTTCTCAGCTTTATCAATCTCTCAGGACCATACAGACCAGTTTTTACAAAATCCGCTTGAAATCCGACGGCAAAATCTCCCAAAGCATCATCCATAGTTTCTCCAGAACGATGCGAGAAAATAATTTTTATTTTATTTTTTTTGCAGAATTCAATAACTTTTTTTACTTCGACAAAAGAACCAATCTGGTTGGGTTTTACAATCATTGCGTTAATTGATTTCCCCCTAGCTGCTCTTTCAACACGTTTAAGATTTGTAGTAGTCAAATCATCTCCAACAATCATTGTATTCTTACTCTTCACCTTAGAAAGTAATTCTTGGAATCCTGAGAAATCTTCCTCGGTCAAAGGATCTTCAACATAAAGTAAATTATATCTCTGGGCTATAATTCTCATGTAATCTATTTGTTCCAGTCTATCTCTAATCAGCTCTTTATTTTTATACTGGTAGTATCCTTTCTCGTTGCAAAATCCAGAAGAAGCAACATCAAGTCCAAGTCTTAAATTATATTTTTCAGCAACGGTAGAAAGTAATGTCAAAACTTCTTCATTAGTTAAACTTGTTTCTAGTGCGTGTTCATCATTTGTTTTAACCGTCCAAGCTCCATGCGATCTTTTCAAAAGTTTTTTAGCATAAAAATAAGCATGAATATTCTTTGCAACAGCCTTAGAAAAGCTTTCCTCTTGAGGGATTAATAAGAATTCTTGAAAGTCTGGTCTTTTTCCATTTACACCTCGCGAGTGCAATCCCCCGCCAATGCAATTTCCTACAGGCATAGGCATACTAATTTTTTTGTAATTCATAGAGTCAAAAACAAATCTCCACAAATCTTTTCTATTTTCTCTTGCCGCAGATTTCATCAGGGCAACTTCAATTGCATAAACAACATTTCCCCCAATAACCCCATAATCTTTTTCAAAATATTTTTTTGGCCATAACTGCCATAATTTCCAATTATTTCTA
>JBAXEZ010000039.1:0-9708 GCA_037140195.1 archaeon | reverse complement strand
ATACATAACAATCCCCACAAGGAGAACGGTTGCACCTAAGAAAAATCCACCTAAAATATCAGAAAACCAATGTACATTTAAATATACTCTACTCAAACCTAAAACTAAAATTCCCAAATAGGAGAAGACAATCAAACTAATTTTTACTGAAATAGATTTAATTCTAAAAGAAAAATAAATTAAACTTCCAAATAAAACTACTGCAATTAGAGCATGTCCGGATGGAAATGAATACCCTCCAACACTAGTAAATACCATTGTAGGCCTAATACGAACAAAGAGATGTTTAAGTAAATAAATTAAAATCCCTGCACAACTAGAAACAAAAACCAAAAAGACAGCTTCTTTTCTAAATTGTCTAATCCATAAAATAACAGACAAAATTAATACAAAAATAATCACGTAAATAGGTTCAAAGATTACGCTTAAGACAGAACAAAAACTGGTCATCCAAGAAACTTGATTATTAATTACCAATTGACTAACATTTGCATCATTCTGAATAACACTAGCATCATTAAGATTAGACGCAGCTAGGAAAAAAGCAATAAAGAAAAAAATCGCCCATCTTAAGATATTGTTCCGCTTCATATAGATTAAAGATTGAAGTTATTCTTAAATGTTATTATAAGGCGGCGTTAGGGCGCCGCAGCCCTAACGCCAATCATCGCAGCCTAAGCGCGATGAGTATGAGCGATTCGTATTAACGAATCTGTGATATTTGTGATAAAAAAATAAGAAAATTAGGATACTTAAATTTATTGAATTAGACAAAATAGGAAAATTTAAATACCACTTTTAAATTACTACACTATGGCAAAAACAGAAAGTTTAACTAATAGAAATCCAGAAGAACCAGTTAGCCCAAAATATAATGTTGTTTTTGAATATATTGGGGAAAAGGAAGGATATCTGGGAACAAGAACCTACACAGTTTACAAAAGTGAAGAAGATTTTAAGAAGAGCTACAACGAAGATATACAGAAAAGATATAAAGCAATTGCTAAAGGAGTAACGCGTGAGGAGGCAATAAATATCTGTGCAGGAGTCTCATTGGAAACAAATCTTAGAGCTTGCGTAGAAGGAGCAACAGAACAAGAAACAGGATTACTCAATCCCAACATTTTAAGAATGAACATGATAAACACATTTATGGCCCGAGAAAATTCAGCAGAAGAAGCAAAAGAGTTACTAAAAATAATAAGAACAAAAAGATTGAATAAACAATGATAATGAGAACACAATTAGAAAATGGAAAGAATGCATACGGAGTATTTAGCGGAGGCTACCTCCTTAAGTTGCTTCAAAACGAAGAATTAGACAGGGGAGATTTAATAGACGTATTCGGCGGAACAATTCAGCTAGTAATAGAAAATTCTGCAGACGTTCACAGCTTTGTCAACGGAGAAGTAAAACGTAAAGTCACAACCCTTACAGCAAATGATCGGAGAGTGGTAGAAAGAATAGATTATGAGATGATAAACAGAAAAATAGTAAACATCGCAAAAAGACCCTGTGATGTAAGTATTCCTCTAGAAGCACAATATGCCCAAGAATACTGGACAGCAATAAGTGCTGCATAAAAAGCATACTCAAATATTTAAACTTAAATAATTCTGAAAAAATATGCATAAACACGGATTTTTAAAATAATTAAACTTTCTTAGCTTTCTTTGAATAAGATTTGCTTTTATTAGCAACCTTTTCTTCATGTTTATTAACAACTCTCCAAGCTAAAATTCCGAAGATGATTAAAATTGCAATCAATGAGATAAATACGACCATCTTATTTTCCAAGTTCATAATTATTCCTTCTACAACCAAAATTCCACCAGTAGCAAGCCCTGTTATCTGAATTAAATTCTCTAAAGCAAACAAACCGAGTAATAGCAATATAAACCCTAGCCCTGCAAATATATAAAATCTGAATTGATTATATGGCTTCAAAGCGTCGCTGTAAGCCTGTTGGCATTTCTGATAAAAATCACAATAACCTTGGGGGCAAGGAGCCTTTATACATTGAACATTTTGAGGAGTCCAAGTTCCGTTATTCGTTTCACAAATTTGTTTTGTGATGTTATCATAAGTATCTATAGGGAGATTTTGAGTATAATTACAATAGTTATTATAATCCGGTTCTTTCAAAAATAAACTAGTTCCGACGTTTACAGTCGCAATGATTATTGCCGTAAGAATGATACTAATTAAAATTGATAAAGCTAACTTATTCACCATAGGATATTAAATATTCGAGAGTTTTTAAACTTTTATCTTCGTCTTTTCGAGTTCTTTATCGCAATGTTTTCCGTTTAGCCTGACAATTCTTCCAGGAGTTCCTACAACGGTAGCACCTGAAGGCACGTCATGCATGATTATAGTAGTCTCTGCACCAATTTTTACGTTGCTTCCAACTTTAATTGGACCTAGAAGAGTAGAATGCGTCCCAATCATCACATTATCACCAATCGACGGATGTCTTTTGCCAGTATGATTTCCAGTCCCGCCAAGCGTTACACTATGATAAAAAAGACAATTTTTCCCAATCTCTGCTGTTTCGCCAATAACGACACCCATCCCATGATCGATAAAAAATCCTTTTCCGATTTTCGCTCCAGGATGAATTTCTATTCCTGTAAAAAATCTCATAATTTGACTAACTAACCTAGGAAAAAAAGGAATATTTAGAAGATAAAGTGGATGAGAAATATACCTATGAAAAATAATTGCATATAAACCAGGATACAGAATAACTTCAAGTCTTTTAACCGCACTTCCTTTTAGCGCAGGATCATTGGCAACGATTACCTTAAAATCTTCGAACATAGCATCACAAAATATTAGAACTATTTAAAACTTTATTTTTTCTTTATCACGTAAATCTCATCACCACGTTTACACATAGGAAGTTTTATTCCAACAGAATCACCCTTGTTTACGACAGTCTTATCTTGCTTTTCTATTTGCATACTTTCAATTTTATGTCTAACTGCTCCGGTTTTCTCTCCAATAATGTAAACTTCATCGCCAACATTTAAAGGACCAAAATTCATTTTAACAAATGCGACTCCAACCTTATCCCAATATTTTTCTACTTTTCCGACAAAAACCTTTTTCTCCGTTTGTTCACCAGAATCTGATTTTGAAAAATCATCTGAAGTAGGTAATCTTAAATAAAACCCGGAAGAAAATCCACGATTGTAAACTTTTTGTAGTTCTTCCAAAGATTCTTTTATTTCACTTTCAGATAACTTTTTGTCCAAAGCTTTTCTGTAAACCTTCGTCACAACCGAAACATATTCTGGACTTCTATTTCTTCCTTCTATTTTAAATGAAATTATTCCCGCTTTTTTCATTTGCTCAATAAATGGAAGAGTACACAAGTCTTTCGCAGACATCACTTTATTATTATCTAAAACTAATTCCGTACTTTCATTTCCGACCTCACAAACCCGGTATTCTCTTCTACACGGATGAATACATTCCCCACGATTTGCTGATTTACCATATAAGAATTGAGAAATAAAACATCTTCCAGATTCAGAAACACACATTGCGCCATGACAAAAACACTCTAATCCAACTTTTACTTTTTTAGATAAATCCTTAATTTGTTTCAAAGATAACTCCCTTGCTAAAACAATTCTTTCTGCGCCGAGATTTTGATAAAACTTCGCAGATTCAACATTAGAAATTGAAGCTTGAGTTGAAATATGAAAAGGAATTTTATACTTCTTACACAATTGAATAACTGACAAATCCCAACATATAACTGCGTCAACTTTTCCTTTTATTTGTTTAATAAAACTCTGTACTTGTTTTAATTCACTCTGATAAATGATAGTATTCAAAGTTAAATACATCTTGACTTTACGTTTACCAGAATTGCAAACTTTTCGAATTTCGGGCAAATCTTTTATTGTAAAGTTTTTCGCCGTAGCTCTCATATTAAAACTCTGTAGTCCGAAGTATACTGCGTCCGCACCAGCATCCACTGCTGCATGAAGCATAGCGAAGTTACCTACAGGACTTAATAATTCATATTTCATTACCATACAAAGAGAAATAATTCTAACGTTTTAAGGCTTTTGCCTTTCACTTTCATTCTCTGGAATTCTTCTAAACGAAAACCAGTCTTCTGCAGACAAAAGTTCGGAAATATCCCTAGTAACATTTCTCACCAAAACGTTTTCGCCAGACACGCACTCTGGAAAAGAAACAAACTCATAAACGTCATTCGTATCAGGATTTCGATATTTTTTTCCCTCGTATACTTTAGATATACCTTGCTGTAGATCAAATCCTGCCGTGCAAATCTGCATAAAGTTGACTGCCATTTAACTCAAACATACCCTATATTTTTAAAGATTGTCTTTCACTGTAGTAACTCTAAAGTTACAAACAATAGAAAGATTTATAAACTATTTCTGTGTCTAGTTTTTATGGGAACAAATGATTTATATGGTGGCATTGGAACAGCATTAGTAATTTTATCAATAGGCGGCTGCTGCTATCTTACAAACCTAGAAGATAATATTGCAGCGAAAACAAAACTGCAAATTGAACAAGCACAAGCTGAAAAAGCAAAATATGAATTCTTAACAACACAAGCACAATTACAATTAAACAGCAGGACAAATAAAGTTTCCACACTAGAACAATAAAATGGTTACAAAGACTTTACAGCAATTTGAAAAAAACGTAGGAATCAGTTTTAGCTATGTTAAAAAAGATTTATTGTCTGTAAACGACATGGTTTCTGATTTACATGAAAAAATACAACATTTGAGCATGAATCAAGCTATGCTTGTAGAAAAAATGATGAATCTTGAAAGAAAAATTGCTAGCAAACCAGTTGTTAAAAAAACAGCAGCAAAGAAAGCTCCTGCAAAGAAAAAAGCTAAAGCTAAAAAAACAGCAAAGAAAATTGTTAAGAAAGAAACAATAACCTATCAATAATTCTAAGAATATTCGAAAACCAAATCTTTTTAAACCAATTCTGACAGAAATTATTATGCCTCAATAGTATATCAGTTAGTACACAGCCCTGTCGCGGCTGGGAGCCGGGTGCGATTCCCGGTTGGGGCGTAATACCATCTTGGCACCTTCGAGGGTTTCTTATGTTGTGAATTTATCCATACGCTATATAAGTAAAATTTTGCTGGAGAATTTATGAAAATAGATCCTTATGACCACCAGAAAAAATACCTTGAGTGGAAGGTTAAAATAGGAAATAGGATTCCAAATCTTTCTGAAAAGAATTCTAGAATTGTTTTAGATTACGTGTTTGATATGGAACATGGCCTGAATGTTGCAAGTGTTAGTAGGAAAGGCGCTAGAAGTTTTATTAGATTAAATAATATCAAACAAAGAGTTATCTATTTAGTAAAACAATTTGAAGATAGATATGGTTTAGTAGATGTTACTCAATTAAATGAACGAACGCTTCATGAATTCTTTACAGATGTAAAAAATGGAGTAATTAAGAGATATGATGGTCAGGTCTATAAATCTCCTGCTGATTATGTAAAAATATTCAAATCCTTCTGGCACTGGCATCAGAAAGTAAATAGAAAAAGAGGAGTTGATGTTGAGGATATAAGTGTAGATTTAGACACGAGTGTTGATAAGCCTGATTGGGTTTACTTAAATGAAGACCAGATAAGGAAGTTGGTTGATAATGCCATATATGATTATAAGGTTTTGATAACTTTCTTATATGACTCTGGGATTAGGGCTCCAACAGAATTGATTAATATTAAAGTTTCTGATTTGTTAAATGATTGTAAAGAGTTGAAAATTCGAGATGAAATAAGTAAGACCTTTGGTAGAAGAATTAAGTTACTTCTCTCTTCTAAAATATTGAAAGAGTACATTGTAGTTAAGAAGCTTAAATCAGAGGATTTTCTTTTTACTAAAGAGCCAAAGATTATGAATAGATATTTGAAAAGACTAGCTACAAGACTTTTTGGTGATGAAGTAAGTCAAGCCGGGCAGAAATACTCTCAACTAACACTATATGATTTTAGACACTGCTCCTGTTGCTATTGGCTTCCAAGATATAAGTCTGAATCTGCCCTAAAGTTTAGATTTGGATGGAAACGATCTGAGAAAATACATTATTATAGCGAAATGTTAGGTATGAGAGATACTATTTCAGATGAAGACCTACTTACCGACCTGAATAAAACAGAAATTGAGAAAAGACTAGTTAAATCTGAAAACGAAAAAGAAGTTTTAATTGATAGGGTGCAAAATCTAGAAAAGCAAATGCAACAGATTATGCAGATGTTAAATAAAACGTGTATAATTGTTGAAAAAGATGTTGAATAAAATAATTATCTACCTTTCTTCTTTTTCTTTAGTTCAATATTATTAACTTATCTAAAATTATAAATGCTATTGAGTATATCTATTGTTTCGTTGTCTATATGGCTTGCAATACATTGTTTAGAACTAGTTTGAGGATACATTAAGCTATATTCGTCTTCCGAATGTCCTAAAGCAAATACGTGCATAATTTCATGAATTTCGACACTTGGAAAGTTTATGCAACTACCACTTACTTTGCCACCTTTCATATTCTTAAAATCGACCTCTCCGCTTGTAATTGTGTTTCCTGAAGAAGTATATCCTCCCTCTCCTGCAATAAAATATCCTTTCTTATCTGCCGAAATAAAATCTTTTGAACAAATAACATTTATGTCTCCCGAATAGTTAGTTTCTATAAAAGATATTTTTCCGTTAGTTTCATTTTCAATAATTGAGAAAGCCCTTCTTATTTTTCTTAATTCAAAGTCTCCGCAAACTTCTCCGCCTGTGAAATAGTAAGATACTGGAAAAGAAGTCCATTTTGGATATGCAGAATTAGAAAGAATAGTTTCTGCAATTGTATTTCCCGTAATGCCAAAAGTATTAGATTGGTCAGAAGGTAACTCGTAAAAAGCCATAGCAAATGCTCCTATAACTAAAATTCCAATAATCCAAGCCCCTGTATTTGCCATTTTTTATTTTTATCAGAACTCTTTTGTGTTAATGGTTAAATTATCTAGTATAAAAATGTTTGTTAAGTAATTTACGCGTTAATAACTACTTCTTTAGATTTTAAATTAACCCTGGCGTCTGTTTCTTTGGAATTTTCCAATACCATACAACCCTTCCCTGAAATTATACATTGTCCCTTGGTGCTCAATGCGTTTGGAACATAACAACTCGGATAAGTATTTATTGAAGTAACATTCGTAGAGATAATTCCTTCTGCATCCTGTTTTGTTGGAGTAAATAGTAAATTTACCGGATTATCAGAATTTATTTCATAAGTAATAGTGATATCCGAATTATCATTAAAACAAGAATACCATATAGTGCCCGTTTCTACAATAAATGTTGTATCTTTCATGGGAATATAGTTAGAATAAATTAGCCAACCAATTATAACTACTACAATAAGAACCCATCAATAAGATTTTTTCTTTTGCACTGCTACCATAGATTAATTACTATTTAGAGCTATAAAAATGTTTGTTAACGTCTTAATCTCCTCTTTTTTCCCATCTTCAGTGTTAAACCCGCTTAATTACGTTCATTCTTCCAAATCTTCTTGATCTTCTTCAGAATCGATATCTTCTAAGTCTAGTTCTAGCTTTTGTTTTCCAAACTTTGTATTAACTTTGTTTTTTGCCATTTTACACCTCCTGTTTAAATTTAATTGAGTGATTGTTCTAGCTCTAGCCATCTGGAAATATTTTTCATCAAGTTCAATACCAATCCATTTTCTATTCAGTCTTTGACAAGCTTTACACGTAGAACCGCTACCTGCAAAAGGATCTAAAATCAGATCTCCTTCTTTTGAGCTGTGTTTAATTATTTTCTCTAGTAAATCTATGGGTTTTTCGTGAGGATGTGTTTGCGTATCATGATTTATGTGGCTTGCACTTTGGACATCTGAGAAATTTGTTAGATTATACTTAGGTTTTCCTTTTTCTAAAACCAATATTAACTCATATTGGTGCCTAAAAGCCCAACCTAGGCCAAAATTATGCTTCTTCCAAACTATTAGGTGTCTAATCCTAAAAGGAGTATATCTAATTAGGAATTCTGTTAAGAAAGGATAGTGTTTCCAATTGGTGAATAAGTAAAGAGAACTATTTTTTTTAAGAATCCTATACATCTCTACCATTGCAGTACAATTTATTAGAGGATTTTCGTTATTCTTTATGGTTTTATGTCCAAACCCATAAGCAACATTATCTCCATAGGGAGGATCTGTGATAATTAAACTAACTGAGTTTTTAGGAAAAGATTTCATAATCTCTATACAGTCTCCCAGTATTATTTTGTTAGTTTCCATTTTTTAAGATTTTATCAATTTTATATTCAATTCTTTCTAGCTGGATATTTGTTTGAAGCTTTAATCTACAAAACTCAGAAAGAGTAAGCATTTTCCGTTTTGCTTCTTGCTTGAGACAATTAAGAAATTCTGTTTCTACAACTAAATGTATGTGGGCATTCTTTGGCATTCTTTTTCTCCTGCATAATTTTTTCTAATATCAAATTAAGTTCTTTCAGTTTAGAGATTATTTCTTCTCCGATGTCCTGAGAGATTTTTGTTTCCATGAAAAACCAATAATATTTTTATTTAAGTAAACCCTTTGGAAGAAAAACATAAGGAAAAACATAAGGTTTTCTTGTAAAGGCTAAATAAAAATGAAATAAACAGCAGACTTTCATGAAAAAATGCATTGTCTGCAAAAGAGAATTGTTGGATGAGAATGATATTTGTCATTCTTGTTCTACGTTCTACAAGTGGAAGTACGGTAAAAAATACTTCCAGTGGTTAGAAGAGATGAAGAGACATGCTCAACTAAACTTGGGAGGTAAAACATGAAGAATAAAACATATGCTATCTTAGGACTGGCTTTTATGGCCTTTCTGCTTGCGATGCAATTTGCTTTAGCAATAGATTTCAATCAGACAATTTCTGCTCAAGACAAGGCGACTTTTGACCAGATGCTTAATCCTGTGCTGAAGATCTATAACTTTGCTAAATATACTGCAACAGTGATTGCTGTTGTTGTGCTTCTTTTCGCAGGTATAAGTTATATTATGTCCGCGGGAGATCCAGCAAAGCGAGAAAAGGCAAAAAGCATGGCGATGTATGTTATAGTTGGCTTAGTGGTCATTTGGGCTGCTCCGCTGATAGTAAACTTTATCGTTGGATGACAAAACTTTTTTTATTTTGGGCGCTTGCACTTTCATTAGTGCAGGCCCCATTTGTTTTTTCTTTAAATTGCGATGCAGTTTCATCCCAAAATAAAGATTTATGTAACTCTATTATTCAAATAGTTAACTTAACAGATGAAGATAAACTATTATTGATTTCAAATTTAGACTACTTTAACAATTTATTTCCAGACCATTCAATGATTAGTACACATAATAATGGTTTAGTTTTATCTTCTGCCCCACAAGGAATACAGATTACCAGTAAGACTTACATAAAAAATACATGGGCTTCAATTTTTACTTTAATGCCTTCTGTTTTGTATAACAATAGTTTATACTCTCCTTCCGATTCAGAAGTTTTTACTGGCTTTAATTATACTCTAGAAATTCCATCCGATTATTCTAGCCCAGGCTATCCAACAACGAATGGTGGAGATTGCAGAAGAACTTATACTATTTTACAGAATACTGCTAAGAATAATATTT
>JBAXEZ010000038.1:0-9788 GCA_037140195.1 archaeon | reverse complement strand
TCTCCTATGTGTCTTTTTTCTACATTTGGCATAAAAACAGAACAGGTCCAGAACTTTCTGTTTTTATGCCAAATGTAGAAAAAAGACACATAGGAGATCGTCAAATGTCCACAGACAATGCTGTTTTGACAACAAAATTAGTTTTAGGCGGAAAAAAGTTTGAAGAAATTGATTTTATAGACGACCCAGAAATAGAAATGGGTGAGTTTAGATATTTAGATTTGCCATATAGATATGTAAACGTCGGAACAAAAGAAAAACCAAAACCCCAAATGTCTGAAAAATTATTTAATTTTTTAAAAAATAAAAAAGGATTTTAAATATATATTTTTCAGTATAACATTGTTTAAAAAAGGAGATTTTGTGTAATTTTTATGCAAACCGAATTAAGTAGAAAAGACAAAGATAAGATCTATAGATTAACTAACAGAAGTGCAATGCCTTTTCAAGGAAGATATATCGGAAAGAGTTCTCTCCCTTTAGATGATGATGTTGGCAATATGGCCTATACGCTTGACGACATGGCTGCAAGAGAAGAGACTGCAATTGGAGCAGGAATGCACATTTGCTACGAAAGACATTTATCTAGAGGAAGATAATTTTTTATGGTTTTTATTGATTTGGCCGAACAGATGAACTGGTTCAATTGGCACATTGATTTTTCTGCCATTGCAGAAGAGATAAAGCTCGGTGAAAAAATTCAACAAAATAAAAGAGAAGAAGCCGGAGATATTTTTAGACAACTACACACTAATTCTTCTCAAGGAGAACTCGCAACTCATTTGTCTCCCGTGTATTGGGGATACTGGGCAAAGCAAAGAGCTATTCCTGCCCCAAATCAATTGCATAGAGCAGAGACCTATCTTTCTTTAGGAGCAGTTAATCCTCCGCTAAACACTCAAGAAAGAAGAGAACTTTCAGGTATGTTTTATGCATTCTCCGAATATTCTAAAAAACAATATGATGCACTAGCAAAATTAGAGAAAGATTTGGATTAACAAACTTTATAACTCTTATATTCATTCTTTTGAGATGGCCGAAGAATTCGCTCCGAGCAAAGTTATTTTCAATTTGTATAGTTTCGTATTTTTTGTGAGGTGCAAATTATGAGCGAGTTTATTTATTATTCAAAATCCGCAGTAACAGCTGGAAATTTTATCAAAGATGATTTGATGGCGGCAGGAAGATTAGATATTGCAATTAACGTTCTTATCTCTGCATTTTTTGTTTCTCATGATATAAGAAAAGACGTGAAAATGCACTTAATTTTCGACGGACCTCCAAATCCTCCAATGCATATTTTAATTCAGTATGATGAAGAGTTAGCAATCTCTAAAAAAGATGTTGCAGGTTTAATTAAAAAGATTTTGTACAAAGCTCCTAAAGAAAAAGGAAAAGTGGTAAATCCTACTCCCGGATGTTTCGTAGAAAAAAAATCTTTCGAAGCACTTGTAGAGGAATTAAACAAAGAAGGAAGAAATATATATTTATTAGACAAAAAAGGCGAAGATATTAGAAATTTAAAACTTAAGGGAAACGAGGTTTTTATCCTAGGAGATCAAGACGGTTTTCCAGACGACAAAAGGCACATTCTAAAAAGAATAGATAAAATAACTGTCTCTCCAAAGATATTATTTGCAAGCCAGGTATTAACCTTAGTGCATAATGAGTTGGATAGGCAAGAACAATAATTAATATAAACGCTAAAATTTTAAAGTAAACATGAAATTATTAACTACTAATCAACGGAAAGAGTTAATTGAAAGAGTTGCTTTGAGATATCATCCGGACGGCATAGAAAGATTGAATGAAACAGGCAGCATACAACAATACCTTCCTCTTTATCATTATACTATTTTTTCTCCAAATGGAGGAAGCAATCTTTTTGTCACCGAGCTATTTTCTAATCCTAAATATCAATTAAGCCCTCCCGGAAGTCACACTGGCCAAAGATTGCAATATCATGGAGATTATCAGGGTTTAAACTCGGTCGTTTGTCAATTTATGATTGGTTCGATGATTGCACCAGAAAATTTATTTTATCACGAAAAAACTATTCATGGCAAAGAGTTAAAACTAAGCAGAAGACAACGTAAGAATATCGGAGAACAAATTACAGAGTCAATTACTCACAGAGTCGTTTGTCCGATGGGTATGCGCCCAAGTTTTGTTGTTTTAGGTTCTGGTAAAAATCTTGATAGAAAACTTAGAGAAAACTTTGATAAATCTCTTATATATCTTTATGAGATGATTGGATCTACACCGAATCCTCTAATTTTGAGAGATATCGGCGGAGAGCAAATTTCTGGAACTTATCATGTTTCTTAACACAATAATGATTATAAACTTCTGATTTGTATATTTTTCATGGAAATAAAACCTCTAAATTTACATGAAATTAAAAGAATTGACGCTAATTCTATTCTAGAACAAAAATTGGTTGGTTTTATCACTCAAATAAATACTGGGTTGGCTGAATCTTATAGCGAAGGTAAGGATTGGCAGTTCACTTATGCTTCTGTTTCTGTTGAAGATTTAGGGAATCGCGAAAGATTAAGATTACAAAAATTATTCCTAGATGCGGGATATAACGTTTCTTTTGACAACGGCGTGCCATACGACGAGTCTCCAACACGAATAATCGTTCAGCATGACACGCGACACCACTAATTTTATAAACTCTAAATCATTTTAACAAATATGACAAAAAAAGCGGTAAAATTTACAATCAATGGAACAGTTCAAGGTGTTTTCTTTAGACAGTTTTGCAAAGATAAAGCTGACGAACTAGGACTAAAAGGATATGTGCGAAATTTGGAAACTAGTAATGTGGAAGTTTTAGTTGAAGGAGAAAAAGATAAAATTGAAGAAATGTACAATATCCTTAAAAAAGGTCCGCCACACGCGCAAATTAGAGACTTAAAGCCTGAAGAAAAGAAATGGTCTGGCGAATTTAAAGAATTCTCAATTATGCGATTCTAATCAGTAGTGAATTTCTTGAAAAAGTCTTTTAAACATAAAACCTCTTCAGTTTCTATGAGCTCACCAGTTATTTGTTGGGATATGAACGGAACAATTTTAAACGAAGAACCCACAACAGAAACTGCAGAACTAAAAATAAAAAACAGTATAAGATATAAAACCTCTGAAATTTCTTATGAAGATGAAGAAAGATCACGTACTGTTTCTAAATTTTGGGAAATTACGCCGAGAAAAGATATTATTTCAGTTATAGATGGTCTGAGAGGTATGGGATGTGTAAATGTAGTTACTACAAACGCCGGAAATCTTTCTGAAATAGAAAAAGTTCTTTCTAGTTTAAACTTAAAGGATCATTTTTCAGGTATTTATTGTGTTGCTACGGGCAGATTAGGTAAGGATTACACATTTGCCTTACAACAGTCTTCAAAAGATTATTCTAATGCGATCGCTATTGGAAACGAATACGATCGTGATTGTCCAATTAATCCTCTCGGTATGCCTCTTATTTTAGATAATCGTCCTTTCTATGAATCTTCTTCCATAGATGTCGCATTAGCAATTGCCGAGCTTTTAGGAGCTGGCAATGGAAATTTATCCAAAGGTATAGAAAATTTATTTGGAAATAGGAATTCTCGGCTTATTATAAATATAGAGAAAAACGTAGACTCTAGAAGCGAAAGGTTTGGCGCGCTAGCAGTTCCAGTTGTACGTTTATAACCCAAAACCTATTTAAATCGCATATTCTATTCATTTTTATGGGACGAGAAGACGAAATAATAAACGAGAGAAAAAGAAAAATTGAAGAGCTAGCTAAGCAAAAAATTCTAGCATATTCCTACAAATTAGAAGATCATGAGAAAAGAGCTTTCAGTACGGATGTTCAAGCAAAATATGCAGATTTAAAGAATGAGGATATTTCAAAAGCGGAAGTAATAGTTGCTGGAAGAGTAATGTTTCTAAGAAGTTTTGGTAAACTAGCATTTGCAAAAATCCAAGATTTAAAAGGGAATATCCAAGTTGTTCTTCAAAGCGAAAAAACACCTGAAAAATCAATGGAATTATTTAATAACTTTATTGATTCCGGAGACATTATTGGTGTGAAGGGCCATCCTATGAAGACAAAAACTGGAGAGGTTTCGGTATTGGTTAAAGAATTAGAATTATTAACGAAATCTGTTCTTCCTTTGCCAGATAAAGTTCACGGATTAAAAGATGAAGAAGAAAAATTAAGAAAAAGATATTTGGATATCATAATGAATCCTGAAGTGAAAGATATTTTCATAAAAAAACAAAAGTTTTGGAGCACAATTAGAAATTTCTTAATTCAAAGAGGATTTTTAGAAGTAGAGACTCCTATTTTAGAAAATGCGGCCGGAGGAGCAGCAGCGACGCCATTTAAGACACATCACAATGCTTTAGATTTGGATGTTTTCTTGAGAATTTCTATGGGTGAAATATGGCAGAAAAAACTTCTTGTTGCAGGTTATGAAAAAACGTTTGAGATAGGAAGACAATTCAGAAACGAAGGAATGGATGCAGAACATTTACAAGATTATTCTCAAATTGAATTTTATTGGGCTTATGCAGATTACAAAGATGGAATGAAGTTAACAGAAGAATTATACAAAGAAATTGTAATGGCTGTTTTGGGAACGCATAAATTTTCCTGTCGTGGTTATGAAGTCGATTTCAATAAAAAATGGGAAATTTATGATTACGAAAAATTAATTAAGGAAAAAACTGGAGTAGATATTTACAAAGTAGAAAAAGAAGATATTCAAAAAAAATTAAAAGAACTGAAAGTAGAATTTGATCCAAAAGTAGACAAATGGAGATTAGTTGACATTTTATGGAAGGTTTGTAGAAAACAACTTGCAGGTCCCGGATTTTTAGTCGGTCAACCAGTTGAATTAGTTCCACTAGCAAAACGTTCAAGAGAAGATCCTAGAAAAGTAGAGCAATTCCAAATTATTATAGCTGGTTCCGAAGTAGGAAATGGATATTCTGAATTGAACGATCCTCAAGATCAAGAAGATAGATTCAAACGACAGAGAACATTGAAAGATGCCGGAGATACGGAAGCTCAAGAGCACGATGAAACATTTGTAGAAGCATTAAAACACGGTATGCCTCCTGCATGTGGATTCGGTGTTTCTGAAAGATTATTCGCATTTTTGATGAATAGGCCAATAAGAGAAACAGTGGTTTTCCCATTAATGAGGCCCCTAGAGGACGAATCTGCCAAAGTAGAAAACCCTCAAGAAAAAAAGACTAATGACAAAAAATCTCCTAGTAAAAACTAATATAAAAGAAGCATCTGAATTTGCAGTTTCTGAAGAATTTATTGAAGCACTAGAAAAAAAAGTTGCGGAAGACATTAAAAAAGCAGAAACTCGTGCAAAAGCAAATACTAGACATACTCTTCTAGCAAGAGATTTATAAATTTCCCATATGCAAACAATTATAAAACCAGAAATTCTCACAAAATTATGGGCGACGTTATTCAAAGTAAATGCGGTTTATGCGTTACTCATACCTTGCACGATGCATATTCTTTCATAAAATCATTGCAACATAGAGGCAGGGAAGCGTGCGGTATTTTCGCATTTGGCAAAAATAGGATTGATGTAATTAAGTGGAAAGGCGGAGTTTCCAAAGTTGATTTAATAGATTTACACAAAATATTTCCTGCATCGTTATATCATACATTCGGAGCACATGTAAGATATGCAACAAAAGGAAGAGAAGACAAAATTTTGGAGGACGCGCATCCGCACGTGATCGGGGGAAAATTAGAAAATCGTGGTGATCATATTTTAATTAGAGATTGCCAAGCCGTGGCAATTCACAATGGTCAAGTAAACTTTTCAAAGAAATTAAATCCGGACTCAGAATGTGATACAAAAATTCTTTTGAGATACTATTTAAAACACGGTGAGAAAAGTTTAATAAAAAATATTGAAGGCTCATACACTTTAGCAATTGCAGATAAATCTAAAGATGAAGTAATTGTTATGAGAGATAAATTTGGGGTTAAGCCGGGATGTCTCGGATTCAAGGACGGAAAATATTGCATGGCTTCGGAGAATATTGCTCTTACTGCGAATGGAGCTTTGCATTTGGAGGATTTAGATACGGGAGTAATCTATTATTTAGAGTCTTCTGGAGGTTATAGCAAGTTGCCAGTAGAAGAGAACAAACAACACAGTCATTGTTTTTTTGAATGGAATTATGTCTCTTCCGCACAGTCAATAATTAACGGCCTTAGTGTTTTAAGACTACGTCAAGAACTTGGAAAAGTTTTGGCTGAAGAGTTTGGGAGCATAAGGGCAGACGTAATAAGTTTTCTACCCCGTTGTCCTGAAGCAGCCGCAAGAAGTTATGCTAAGGCTTTAGGAAAAGAAAGACTATTCCGTCCGTTGTTTTATAAAATGCGGGGCGAAAGAGCTTTTCAAGGAACAACTAAAGCAGAACGTAACGATTCAATCCGGGCAAATCTTAATGTTCTTCCAAATGCGGAGAAATTTATTTCCGGGAAAACAATAATACTTATAGATGATAGTACAATTCGTGGAAACAACTCTAAATATGCTAGAGAACTTTTAGAAAAAGCGGGCGCTAAGAAAATTTATTTATTAAATTATACTCCTAGAATAGGTATAATTGGAAGCGATGGCGTTCCTAGGGGCTGTATGTGGGGCGTAGATATGCCTCCAGAAGACGATTTTATTGTTAGAAGCAAGAACAATCTTACAAATAGAAGCGATGAGGATATCTCTAAAGAAATAGGGGCAGAAATTAGGTTTCTTTCAGTTGGTGCAATGTTCCGAGCATTTGAAAGATGTGGGATTAAAAGAGAGAATCTTTGTAGTTTCTGTATTGGCGGTCCGCATCCATTTAAATAATTCTATAACAATCCTTAAAAAAGAGGACTCTTTGGTTTATTTATGGAAAAAGAGAGTGAGCACAAAGAGGAAATTCTAGATTTAGTAAAAAAAGCTTCTAGTGAAGACTATGAAACGCAATGGGATGATAAAGGTGTTCCTCAAGTAAAGAAAAAATCTGAAATGGAGAAGGGCAGAAAGTCTAGAAAATCTGGTGGAGACTTTGAATTGAAAGTTCGTAAAGATTTAGAAGCTAAAGGTTGGACCGTAGCAAAATGGCCAAATAATGTAGATATGGAAACAAAAAAAGTTATTCCTGCTAAAAGAAAGTTCAATCCTTTTTCCAAGGCTATGACTCTCGGAACTGGGTTCCCCGACTTTGTCGCATTCCAGCTCGTAGGAGAAAGAACCTATAATGTAATCGGTGTAGAATCAAAACTAAACGGAACTTTATCCAAAGAGGAAAAAGAAAAATGTGCTTTTCTACTACAAAACAAAATTTTTAATGAAATTTGGGTGAGTGAGAAAAGTGAAAAGCGTGGCGGGCCCATAATTTATAAAAACTTTAAAGAAGAATACGGAACGAAATACGATTCATAATTAATACAATTTAAAAACTCTAATTACCAAATTTAAATATGCAAAATGCATTACATCATATAAGTAAAAGAAAGAGGATTACAAAAAAGTTGGAAGAATATCCTAGTAAAAGATTTTGGGTTAGACTTTTTGATAGGTTAGTATTATCCATTGCAGTAATTGGTCCTTTAACAGCCTTGCCACAAGTATGGAATGTTTATGCTAATCAAGCAGTTACTGGTCTCTCCCTAGTCTCTTGGTCTCTCTGGGCATTCTTTAATTTATTCTGGATTATGTACGGATTTATACACCAGGAAAAACCAATTATAATCACTTACATTATATGGTTCATAATGAATGCGTCAGTCGCAATCGGAATACTTTTATACTCTTAGTTATTGGATATTTTAATGAAGATAGCATTGACTGTATTATTTATTCTTTCCGTATTTTCTATTAGTTTTTGTTTAGCAATCTGCGAGTCTAATCAGATAAACATTAACACTGCATCTTTATCGGACCTAGATAAATTAACTGGGATCGGACCAGCATATGCACAAGGTATTATTGATGGTAGAACATATTCTACTTTGGACGAGCTTGATAAAGTTAAAGGAATTGGTCCAAAAACTTTAGAAAAGATTAAGTCTCAGGGATTGGCCTGTGTAGATTCTGAAGAAAAAATAATTTCTCCTTCTATTTAAAATACTCCTTCAGAGGAAAAAACAAAAGAAACCACAGTACTCAATCACGAATTAGAAACAGAAGAATCTCCCGAAGAACAAAAAGTATCTACGCAAACAAATGAAATCACTTCCCAAGTTGTCCAATCCCCTATACAAAGTTTAGAACCTGCGAGCGAAAGCATTATAAACTTAAATTCTAATACTGATTCTGTAAAAGAAAAGGTAATTTACGAATCACGAAACGAGAAAATACGAAAATATGCAATTTATGCATTCGCTATTTTTCTTTTGGTGATAATTACTTTTTTACTTTTAGAAAAAAATGGTAGAGCAAAAGATTACAGCAATGATGATTATTGAAGTAGCTGGAAGACCTCCAGAATACTTAGAAGAGCAACTAAGGGTGCATCTTGATAAGCTAAATCAGATAAAAGATGTAAAACTTATCTCTTTAAAAATTGCAGAGCCAAGACTTATCGAGGAAGAGAAAGATCTCTATACTTGTTTTGGAGAAGTAGAGGTTGAAACGATTGGATTTTCAACGTTAATCGACTTAGTATTTGACTTTATGCCCTCTTCTATCGAGATTATCAGCCCAAACGATATCGAATTTAATTGCCAAGAAGCCACTATGTTTGCAAACGACATGGCCGGAAGATTACACAAGTATGATGAACTTGCAAAAATAGCAAGAATGCAAATTCAACAATTGAGTCAGCAACTTCAACAATCTAGGCCTGCAGCTATTCAAGCACCAGCTAACCCAATACAACCAGTTAAGATATCGATGAATACTCCCGAAAAAGAAGTCAAAAGTAATAAGCAAAAGCCTTCAAAAAAATCAAAGGCAAGTAAAAAGAAAAAGTAATTTTTCTAAAATAAAAATTTCATGTTTCTAAGGGAAAAAGTAATTTTATTTTTTTGTTCCGCTAATATTTTTCTCGTAACGATTATTAGCTTCCTTAAACTTATCTTCGGCTCTAGGTGCCTTCAAACCTTGTGATCTTTTTAATAATAAATAAGCAACAGCAGCTATTACTCCGATACCTAATATAGCCATAAGGATATTTATCCAATTAGTTTCTTTAGCATTTAAGTTTACGCATCCACTCAAACAGCACATTTTACCGGCACTTGTGTCCCATACTCTATTATCGGTACTACACTGTTCATTATCTTTACAAAAATTTCCCTTTAATACACTGCAATCTTCTTGAGTAGGACTATCATAAGTTTGGGTAAAATTTTCCAAAGTTGTTTTATTTTCAAAACAGTAAATTTTTAGTTGAACATTATTTATTTCGTTATTTTTTTGCATCAAACTAATATTCGCAAAATAATCTCCTGCAATTTTTTCGCTTATACTAAAATTTACCGTCAATGTTTTATCTCTTTCTATTGTAAAGTTATTACCTACAAAGATTATTCCCTCATAAGTGGACCTTAATATAAATTCGGTTAAATTCTCTGAACAGTTATTTTGTATTTCGAGGGAATAATTAAAAATTTCATTTTTAGCAATACTAAAAAAAGGAGGGGTTCTCAGGCCGACACAACCGGAATAACTATTATTTTTTATAGACTCATTTTCAGTTGAGGTATTTGTACTCGAAGCATTATTTGAAAAACTAAATTTCATTATAGGGATGCTATAATC
>JBAXEZ010000037.1:0-9791 GCA_037140195.1 archaeon | reverse complement strand
ATATAAGAGTTCTTGTATATTCAGAAGTTAAAAAAACAGATATTAAGAAGTCTCCAGATATGATTGAGTTAGCAATCGGCGGAACAAAAGAACAGAAGCTTGCATTTGTTAAAGATAAAATAGGAAAATCAATTTCTGTTTCAGAAGTATTCCCTAAGGGACTTATCGATGTTAGAGGAGTTACAATTGGTAAAGGATTGCAAGGCCCAGTACAAAGATTTGGAATTTGTTTTAAATCACATAAATCTGAAAAAGGAGTTAGAAGACCAGGTTCGTTAGGTCCTTGGCATCCTGCAAGAGTTACATTCGTAACAGCTATGGCAGGACAGCTAGGTTATTTTACAAGAGTTTTGTTAAACAATATGATTTTGAAATCTGCAAAAATTAGTGATTTAAATATTAATAGGCCTGGCGGATTTAGACATTACGGAAATATTAAAACAGAATTTTTGGTTATAAATGGTTCATTACAGGGCCCACAAAAAAGACCTTTGTTATTGACACCTTCATTCAGACCAACCAAAAGACAATTAAAACAAAAATTGGAGTTTATTGAATTAAGATAAGATGGTAAAAGCAAAATTATTTGACGCAAGCGGCAAGGAAAAGGGTTCTGTTGAACTTCCTAAATTAATCTCAGGAATCATAAGAAGAGATGTTTTAGCTAAAGTATTCGAATCCCAGAAAAGAGAACAACCGTACGGTTCAATGGTTTTTGCGGGTAGAAATTATTCTGCTGCAGGTATTTTAAGAAGAAAGAGACATGCATGGAAAGTTACATACGGAAAAGGTATTTCTAGAGCCCCAAGAAAAATTATGTCTCGACATGGACAAAGTTTCCAATGGGTCGGTGCATCTGCTAACTATTCAAGAGGCGGTGGTGTTGCACATCCACATAGACCTGAAGAAAACCAATTTAGAAAAGTAAACAAAAAAGAATTATTAATTGCAATGGGCTCCGCATTATCTGGAACATTCGATGCTAAATCTTTAGAAAAGAAATATGATGTAAAAGTTACAAATTCTGCGATTGTTGCAGATACAAAAGTTTTAGAATTAAAAACAAAGAAATTTATTGAATTTTTAGAAATTGTTTTTGGAGATGCTTTCCAGAAATTATTAAAGCAGAAGAGAGTAAGAGCTGGAAGTGGAAAATCAAGAGGAAGAAAATATAAGTCTAACGCAGGATTATTATTTGTTATTGCTTCAGACGAGAAAATGAATAGATCCGGTGTTGCAGTTGTTAAAGCAAAAGAATTATCAGTTTCTGATTTATCACCAAACGGACAACCAGGAAGATTCGCAATTTATACTGAAAAGGCATTAAAGGAAATTGAAGGAGCATGGAAAAAATAAAATGGTAGTATTAGAAAAAGTAAAGGCAACTGAAAAAGTAGTAAGGATGATTGAATCCGAAAACTTAATTGCATTCGAAACAGACAGAAAGACAACTAAGCAAGAAATTGCAAAAGAAGTTGAAGAATTATTTGATGTTAAAGTTGCAAATGTTAGAACAATGACGAGAAAGAATAAGAAAATCGCTTATGTTAGATTAAATAAAGATTATGTTGCAGCAGATGTTGCAGCTAAATTAGGAATATTATAAAATGGGTAAGAGAATTATTTCACAGGCACGAGGACACGGAAGCTTTTCATATAGAGTTAGACGAGCAGCATTTTCATTAAAACCTGCGTATCCATTAAATTTAAATGGAGATTGGGAAGTTGTTAAATTGGAAACAGAAGCAGGACATTCTTCGCCGATTGCAAAATTAAAAAATAAAGAAGGAAAAACATTTTACAATTTCGCTATGAAAGGACTATATGTTGGACAAAAAATCACATTCATGGGAGCTAAAGAAGGCGATGTTACACAAATTGGAAAATTAGAAAATGGTACAAAGATTTTTAATATGGAGTTGAGACCAAATGATGGTGGAAGACTAGTAAGAACAAGTGGTAATTCAGCAGTTATTATGAACAACGACGGAAAAAGAGTAAAGGTAATGATGCCGTCAAAGGAAGAAAAAATATTTGAATTAGAATGCCGAGTTACAATTGGCGAACTTGCTGGACAAGGAAGACTCGACAAACCGATATTGAAAGCAGGAAAAATGTTTTTCATTAAAAAGTCAAGAAACAAATTATGGCCTCGAACATCTGCCGTAAAAATGAACATTATCGATCATCCATTTGGTTCTGGTAGAGGAAAGAGAATCAAGAGTAAGATCGTCAAGAGAATGGCATCTCCAGGACAGAAGGTAGGACATTTAAGACCAAGAAGAACTGGTAGGACAAAGAAATAATGGCAATAACTATTAATGTAGGAAAAGTGAAAGCATTCAGAGGAAAGCAAATCGAAGATATGAAAAATCTTGATGTTAGAGAGTTCGCTAAATACTTAAATTCGAGAGAAAGAAGAACAGTACTTAGAAGTTTCTCTTTGATTGAAAAGTTTATTGAGAAATCTAGAAAGGATGTTGCTAAGGGTAAAATGCCAAAAACACAAACTAGAGAAATCCCTATAGTTCCTGTAATGTTAGGTTGGACAATTGGAGTTCATAATGGTAAAGAATATACTCAAGTGAAAGTAGTAGAAGAAATGCTTGGACATAGATTAGGAGAATTTGCCCAGACTAGAAGAACAGTTAAGCATGGTGCTGCAGGTATTGGATCAACAAAAAGTTCAACAGGAGCTGTAAAGTAAAATGGTAGCACAGACAGAAGTCAGCCCCGATGGTCAGAAAGAAAACAAAACTAAAAAAACAGAAGAAGCAGTAAAGGCAACTGAAGAAGTGAAAGTTGAATCACCCAAAGTAGAAACAAAAGTTAAAATAGTAAAACCATCCAGAGAAGTTGCAATAGTCAATGGATTTTCATTAGGCATAAGCACAAAACATTCAAGCCACATTGGTAAAATGATATATACTAAACCAATTGACAGAGCAATAGAAATGTTAGAATTAGTGTTAAAGAAAAAAATGGCAGTACCGATGACAGCATTAGAAATTCCACATAAAAAAAGAAGCTTGTTGCCAGGATTAGTTGGCGGGGCAGGTAGATTCCCTGCAAATGCATCCAAAGAAATTATTCATTTGCTAAAACAGTTAAAGGCAAATTGTGAGTCAGGTAATGTTGAAAACCCAGTAATTACTTTGTTCGTTGCAAACATTGCATCAAGACCATTCAGAAAGGATAGAACAAGAGCAAAAAGAACACATATACATATTGAAGCTCGAGATAAAACTAAATTAGTAAAAAAGAAAAAATAAAATGGAAGAAAGAAAATTCGTCGCAATAAGAAAGGAAGAATTCGGAGTTAAGGAATTCATAAAGAAAGAATTTGGTAAAGGAAAACTATCTGCAGTGAAGATAGAATACACGCCAGTTGGAGAAAAAGTAATTATCTCTACACATAAACCCGGATTAATTATTGGTAAACGTGGAGAATCAATTGAAAGATTAACAGAAGTATTGAAGAAAAAGTTTAAAATGGAAAATCCAAGAATAGATATTGCTGAAATAAAGAATGCAGATTTAGATGCGCAGATTGTTGCAGATGATATTGGATTGTCTTTAGAAAGATTTGGTTCATTAAGATTTAAAGCAATAGCATATAAGGCGCTTACAAGAATAAAATCTGCTGGTGCGCTTGGTGCAGAAATTGTATTAGCAGGAAGATTACCAAGTGAGAGAGCAAAAATGTGGAGATTCAAATTTGGTTATTTAAGAAAAACAGGAGATGCTTCCAATGATGTTAATTATGCAGAAAGTAGAGGAGTAGATAAACAAGGAGTAGTTGGAATTAAGGTTTCCATCTTATCACCAGAAACATTCAAAAATGAAGATGTTGTTATTAATGATGAACTAATAAAAAAATTAAAATTAAATGCTGCTTCAATTTCCGACGAGAAAGTTGTGAAAAAGAAAGCTAAAAAATAAATAAAAAATGGTAAACTCAAAGAAGACTGAAATAAAAACTGATAAAAAGTCTGATTCGAAGATGAAAGAATTAAAAATAGAATTACTAAAGCAAGGATCTAAAAAGCGAGATATTCGAAGAGAAATAGCAAGAATGTTAACACTCCAAAAAAATAAAAGTGGAGAAGAGAAAAAATAATCATGGATATATGCCCAAAATGCGGTTTGCCGATAGCGGCGTGTGTTTGTGAAGATATAGCAAAGACCCAACAACAAATTGAGGTCAAGACCGAAAAAAGAAGATTCGGTAAGTTCGTAACGATGGTTTACGGATTGGAAGGAGTCGACATTAAAGAAGTCGCAAAGAAGCTTAAAAACAAGCTTGCTTGTGGCGGAACGGTCGACGGAAAAGTGATTGAGCTTCAAGGAAATCACCTTGGAAAAGTAAAGCAAGTGCTTGTCGAAGCTGGTTTTACAGAATCACAAATAAAAGGATAAAACAAAATGGTAAAAGAAATAAAAGCAAAAAAAATGGAAAGTATCAAAGTTAGCTGTGCGGATAAAACTTGCCCATTCCATGGTAGCGAGTCAGTTAAACTTAGAGGAAGAACTTTCGAAGGAGAAGTCGTAAACAAACTAGCTAGAAGATTAAAGATTGAGTTTGACAGATTCTTATACGATAGAAAATATGAAAGATTTGACAAAAGAAGAACAAGATTACACGCAAGATTACCTGACTGTTTAAAAGATCAAATACAACTTGGCGATTGGATTGAAATCAAAGAATGTCGACCTTTGAGTAAAATAATGCATTTCTATGTAACTAGAAAGATTAGAAGTAAATCCGAAAAAATAGTTGCTGTTGATGAAGGATTGAAAAATAAAGTTAAGGAGAATAAAAAATGAAAGCAGTAAGTGGTAGAGTAACACGAGGATTAAACATTGGAAGTGAATTAGAAGCAGCAGATAACAGCGGAGCAAGAATAGTTAGAATTGTTTCAGTTAAAGGTGGAAGATCACATAAAGGAAGACAAGTATTCGCTAGAGTTGCTGATTGGGTAAAAGTATCTGTAAGAAAAGGAGATCCTAAAATGAAGGGAGAAATATTTGATGCAGTGGTTATTAGACAGAGAAGATCTTGGAAAAGACCTAATGGAGAAACAGTTTGTTTTTCAGATAATGCAGTAGCTTTGTTAAAAGATGAAAAGGGAAATCCTAAAGGAACACAGATCAAAGGACCTGTTGCAAGAGAAGTTCAAGAAAGATGGAAAGAAGTAGCTAAATTGGCGTCAGTAGTATATTAAAATGGTAAAAAAATTATTTACAACAGCATGGAAAGAAAGTAAACAACCTAGAAAGCAAAGAAAATATTTGCATAATCTTCCATTACATTTAAAACAGAAATTAATGGCAGCAACACTAGATAAAGATTTAAGAAAAAAATATGGAATGAGAAATATTGAAGTTAGAAAAGGCGACGAAGTAGTAGTTATGAGAGGAAAGTTTAAGAAGAGAGTTGGAAAGATTGTTGAAGTAGATTTAAAAAACACAAAGATTGCACTTGAAAATATGCAAAATACAAAGAGAGACGGAAACAAAGTTAATGTTTGGTTCCATCCTTCAAAAGTAAAAATAAAAATATTAAACACAGAAGATAAAATGAGACTCGCAACTAAACAAACGGAGAAGAAAGAAAATGCACAAGACAAGAAGTGAGTTACCTTCAAATTGGCCATTGCCAAGAAAGGGAACAAAATATTTTGTAGGCTCTAGTCATTCGCCTAAGGAAGGAATTCCAATACAAATTGTATTGAGAGATATTTTGAAAGTTGGAGCAACAAGAAAGGAAACAAGATTTATGTTGCTTAACAAAGAAATTAGCGTTAATGGAAAAGTAAGAATCAATAAGAAATTCCCAGTTAAAGTATTTGATATAATTACAATACAAAAATTAGGGAAGAATTATAGATTAGAAATTGCAGGAAAAAAATTGAAATTTGCAGAAGTTAAAGATAAAGATGCGAATAAAAAAGTGGTAAAGATTATCGGTAAAGTATTATTATCTAAGAATAGTTTCCAAATGAATTTAGAAGATGGTTCTAACTTTATTGTTAAAGATAAATTTAATACTGGAAGTAGCGCAGTATTAAACTTAAAAGAAAATAAGATTGAAAAAATACTTGAGTTGAGAGAAGGAGCAAAGGTTTTTGTTGTTTCTGGAAAACATTCAGGTAAAGAGGGGAAAGTTAAAGAACTATTTGAAGAGACAAAAGAATATTTAATTAAATTTAATGAAGGAGAAGCTAAGTTACCTTTGAAAGTAATGTTAGTAATAGATTAAAATGAAAGAAAATATAATGAGAACACCAAGGATTGAGAAAGTTGTATTAAACGTAGGCGGAGTAGGAGACAAGTTAGAGAAAGGAGTTATTTTACTACAAAAGTTTTCAGGAAGAAAACCTGTTAAGATTAAAGCTACAAAGAGAATCCCGACATGGGGCGTTAGGCCCGGATTAGAGCTAGGCACAAAGGTAACAATAAGAGGTCCAGAAGCAGAAGCTTTAATTAAAAGAGCACTTCCAGCAATTAATAACACTTTGAAAGAAAAACAAATTAGACCAAATTTTATTTCATTTGGAATTCCAGAATATATTGAGATTCCCGGAATGGAATATATTAGAGAAGTAGGGATTATGGGCTTTGAAATGACAATCACCTTCGTTAGAACTGGAAGAAGAGTTGGAATGAAAAAAGTAAAGGGTGGAAAAGTAAGAAGACAAGATGTTACTGTTCAAGAAATTGAGCAAATAATGGTAGAAAAATTCAAAACTAAAATACTAAGGAGGGTAAAAAACCATGACAACCAGTGATTGGAGAAAGATAACCAAACAATTGAAAAATAAGCCAGCTGTGCTAAAAAAGTTTTTGAAGCATAACAAGCCTAAAGAAAGAAAGTTTGGAATTTCGGTAACTAAATGCGAGAGATGTGGAAGACAAGGAAGCCGTGTTGGACAATACGGAATCAATCTTTGTAGACAGTGCTTTAGAGAAATGGCTGTTGAGCTTGGTTTTAAAAAATACTCTTAATACAAAATGAAAAACGATATAATATCCGATGCATTGAATAACATAATGAATGCTAAACGAATTGAAAGAACAGAAGTTAGAATCAATAGGATATCTAAATTCTTAGTTACTATATTCCAAATGATGAAAGAGCAAAAATATATTGACTTTGAAGTTAAAGATGAAAATGAAAGTAAACCATACATTATTGTTAAGATATTAAGATTGAATGTGTGTAGATCAATCAAACCACGATACTCTGTAACAGTAGACAGAGTAGATAAATATTTGAGAAGATACTTACCTTCCAGAAACTTTGGTACAGTAATTGTTTCAACTAACAAAGGATTGATGACACATGAAGAAGCTGCTAAAAATAATTTAGGAGGAAGCTTAATCGCTTATTACTACTAAAATGAAAAAAAATATTTTAACGGAGATTGCAATCCCTAGTGAAATTAGCGTAAGTTTAAAAGACTCCATAATCAGTATGAAATCAAATGGAAAAGAAATTACGAGAACATTTCCATCTAGCCCGAAAGTTGAAATGAAATTAGAAGGAAATAAGATTGTACTAAAATCCGATAAAGCAACAAAGAGAGAGTTAAAATTGATAAATTCGCTCACAGCTCATGTACGTAATATGACTAGTGGATTGAAAGAAGATTTTGTATATAAACTAGAAGTTTGTAATGTTCACTTTCCAATGGTTGTAAAAACCGACGGAGATTTGGTTAAGATTAAAAACTTTTTAGGTGAAAAGATCGATAGACAAGCAAAGATATTACCTAATGTAAAAGTAAAAGTAAGTGGAAATTTTATTGAAGTTTCCTCACCAGATGTTGAAGCTGCAGGACAAACTGCTGCAAGAATTGAAATTTCAACTAAAATACGAAATAGGGATAGAAGAGTATTTCAAGATGGAATATTTATAACAAGTAAACCCGAAAGGAGAGAACAATGATAACGAAAAGAAATAAACCCGCATTTAATAGACAGCATTGGGACAGATACTTAAGACTTGGAAAAAAAGTAAAGAAACATAGACATTGGAGACACACTGTTGGAGGAGATAGTAAGATGAGATTGAAGGTAAGAGGAAAACCCGCTAGACCGACAATTGGATGGGGTGCAGAAAAAGCTAACAAAGGAAAAGTTAACGGATTTGTCCCTGTAAGAGTTGAAACTTTAGCTCAGTTAGCATTAGTAAAAAAGGCACAAGTAATAGTTATTGCGAGCATTGGCAAGAAAAAACGAATGCAAATTATTGCAGAAGCGAATAAAAATGGAATAAAAATATTAAATAAATATAGGGAGAATAAAAATGCAACTAAATAAGAAAAAAGAATTAGCATCGAAAGTCCTTAATGTTGGAAAGGATAGAATAATCTTTATGAGTGAATCTCTTTCAGAGATTAAAGAAGCAATCACAAGAAGAGATATTTTAGATTTAGTGAATGCTGGAGCAATCCAAATGAGAAATATTAATGGAAGAAAGAAAACAGTAAAAAGAAAACACAGAAGAGGAATTGGGAAAGTCGAGCAAAGAGTTCCTAGAAAGAAAACAAAGTATGTAGCATTAACAAGAAAATTAAGAACAACAGCTAGAGGATTAAGAGCAATGAAAAAAATAGATAATGAACAATACCATGGAATTAGAAAAATGATCAAAGCAAGTAAATTTAAAAGCAGAAGACATCTGTTAGAAAGTCTTAAAGAAATATGAGCTTAAAAACAATAAAACGAAGAAGGTTAGAAAGGAAAACGGATTATAGTCTTAGACTAGGTCTTCTAAAATCTAAATTTCCAAGAATAGTAGTACGAAGAACAAATAAATATTTCATTGTACAGGTTGTAGAATCAGCTAACGCTCAAGATAAAGTTGTATTTGGAGCAACGTCTAAAGATCTTTTAGATAACGGTTGGGATAAAAAATTCGAAGGAAGTTTAAAGTCTATCCCTGCAGGTTATTTAACAGGATACTTAGCTGCTAAAAAAATTAAGAATGGAGAATTCATTATTGATTTAGGAATGGCTCGAAGCCATAAAGCCGGACAGCTATTTGCAGTTCTTGCTGGACTTACAGATGGTGGATTGAATGTTCATGCAAACGAAGAAGTGTTCCCGGCTAAAGAAAGATTGATGGGCGAACATTTAAAACCTGAAGTAAAGACAATGATTTTGAAGGTAAAAGAAAATCTAGGCGCAGCTATTGACAGTGTAAAGGTCAAGAAAGAATCTAAGCCAGTAAAGGAGAAGAAGAAATAATGGTAGCAAAAACTGAAATAAAAGCACACGCAGGTGTCAGCTCTGAAGAGCAGAAAGCGAAGATTGCTAGTGAAGAAATGATAAAGATAGTCGAAGAACAACAGTCTAAGAAGGATCAAACAGAAAAAACAAGAATAATCGAAGAACTTGAAAAGGCAGAAAGAGCAGGTAAAAAAATAACTGAAGAAGCAATCATTAGCGAAGCAGTAAGATCGCCTACACAAGTTGCGTTAGAATCTTGGGTTCCAAAAACAGAATTAGGAAAATTAAATACAATTACTTAAGAGCAGAGAGGAAGCCAGGAGAACTCCTAGAGATTGACGTTAAATATGTGCCTGGACGCATTGCAGGTAAACGATATTACCAATATACAGCAATTGATACAGCTTCTCGGTGGAGATACTTAAAGGTATATGATGAATTCACCTCGTATCATTCAGTTTGTTTTTTAAAAGAAGTAATTGAAAGATTCCCATACAAAATACAAGCAATCAAAACAGATAATGGACAGATATTTACAAACTACTATCTTGGAG
>JBAXEZ010000036.1:0-10081 GCA_037140195.1 archaeon | reverse complement strand
AATCAATACCTATTCTATATTGAATAATAATTCCTTCCTTCTCTAGATCTTTCATGTGCCCTTGAATAGTTTTAATTGTTGCTTTTGTCCTAAAAGATAGTTCAACCAATGAAATCCTGCCATTATTCACCACTTCTTCTAAAATTTTTGCATCCAAATCATCTAGTTTGTTATCTATAAGTTCTCCAGCAAACATAACTGGTTCTTCGGATTTCTTTAAAAAATACATCTTTGGAAATTGTTTAACATCGACTAACGAGTCCCCATAGACATTCAAAATAACTTCTGAAAACTCAGAAAAGAATTCATTTTTTAAATCAAAAAAATCTTTGTCTGTTTTGCAGAAAACTCCAAATATTAAATCCCAACTTCCAGAACATTCTCCCATCCAATAAACAACTCCTGATTTTTTAAGATAATTAACTAAATCTTCTTTTTTCTGGGGAAGATTTCTTAGTTTTAAGTAAATCTTATATAATTTATATCCCATTTTATGAGGATTAATTGAAGCCTGAAACCCAGTTATGATTCCTTCTTTGACCAGTTGGTTAATTCTGTAATCTACTGCCTGACGAGATTTTCCTATTTTTTTAGCTAGTTGTGTTGAAGGAATCCTGCAGTTTTTGTCTAAAGCTGTTAATAACTTCATATCAGCTACGTCCAGCCTAATCTCATTCTTTTCAACCATATTAAGCATAAATAACCTTTTGTTTATAAATATTACTATTTACGCTCAATTTTTTGTAAAAACTTTAATATACTTCTATGTCTATGATGTATTAACTTAATGGTAGTAACAAACTATCAATAAGCAAAAACAAAATGACAAACGAAACACAAACAAAAAAAACACTCGAAGTATTATTCGGAGACGATCAATTCGCAGATATATCTACAGAAATGATCTTCAAAGGTGATTACGTCTCTCAATTAGCAAAAAAGTTGCCAAACCTTAGTATTAATTGGAATTGCCAAGAAAATTATCTAAGTACAATAAAGGAAGTACAGACAGGAAAATACGACGTAGTTGTGACCGATTTACAATACACAACAAACGGAAAAGAAGGATTTGAAGTAGTAGATACTGCATGTAATCTTTCTCCAAGACCTTTGATTGTTTTATGTACAAATGCAAGAGAAACGCAGCAAGCTGAAGGAAAGGCAGACTATATTGCCAAACCTCATGATAAATGTTTCCACAAGTTTGACAGTTTAATTGAAGTTCTAGCTAAACATTTCGGAGGTTCACAATGACAAAACAAACATTGGAATCGATGATCCCCATAAGATTTCCAGGGATAGTTGAAGGTAACTGGGCAAATGGAGTAAAGGGCTGGCATATTCATAATGCTACTCCTGGACTTTATACACTCGATATTGAACATATTCCAAATGAATTTGTAGCGCTACATAATGACCAAAATACAGAAGAAAATATTGAGGATATGTATAGCGCAAGGTTATGCCAACATAAATGTAAAACTTGTTTTAACGAGGAAAAAGGATTATACAATCAATTTGTATACGACATAAACAAACAAATAGTACTAGATGAAACTGGCAAACCTAAATTAAACAGAATAATGACTCTTGAAGATACTTTAGGTATTGTTGACCAAGCAATGGAAATTGCAAAAAGTGAAGGCCATGATTTTAGAAGTGTAAAGTTCTTAGGTCCTGGAGAATTATTGATGAATCCAGACTTGTTTAGAATTATAGAAGAATATGATAAACGAGGAATTCAGTTTAATATATTTACAAAAGGAGCTTTACTTGGAAATGATGAACTTGCTTTAAAATATCAAGGAATGAGTGCAAAAGAGTTAACAGATAAATTAGCGAGATATAGTAACGTAGGATTATTGATGTCCTTTCAGTCTTTTGATAATGAACTGCAAGATAGTTTAGTTACAAGCGTAGATAAAACAGGAAAGATGGCCGGCTTACAAGGTTATGCAAAAATTAGAGAACAGGCTCTTAAAAATATATTCGAATCTGAATTTTATAATAACAGAGCAACAAATCGGATTTGTATAATTAACGCACCGATAATTCCAGAGAATGTAGATGAATCTTTTAGCATATACAAATTCTTTGTAGAAAGAGGAACTCCAGTAGTTATGACTCCTTCAATGCTCAGCGGCAAAGGATGCGGAGCATATAAAATTACAGAAGAACAGAAGAACGCTTTCCAAGATAAATTAGTAGAATTATATGCTAACATCTATGCGTTAAATGTTCAGAAAGGAATTCAAACACATGAACAAATTCTCAAAGAAGGAATTGCTAGTTACGTCGGTGCAGAACCATGTAATCAGGTTGCAACCGGATTGTACTTAAGGGCAAATGGAATTGTCCAAATGTGTCCTGGAAGATTTGATAGTGAAACAGTTTATGCAAATGCAATGGAAACTCTTCTTGCACAAATTTGGCAAAACTCTCCTAACAGAAGAATGGGAATTGAAAATCCTCAGAACCTTATTAATAATAAATGTCCTGCAAAAGATGGATTCGCATTCCAAAAGGATTTCTACGATAAGGTTATGAAAAGATATTTGGAATTAAACGAAAAACAGAAGTAGAATTATTTCTTTTTAGCTATTCTAGAAAGAAGGTCTGTTGCTTGAGCAGCTAATGCTGGATTATTTTGAGATTCTCCTCGCTTGTTTCCAGGATTTAATCCGACTTTCAAAGCTGGTTGAGCTTGAACTGGTTGAATCTGCTTTGGTTGATTTGGTTTAACTTGAACTTGTTTTTGTTGAACTTGGTTATTTAATTTTTGTTCAATTTGTTTTGGTAAGTTTTGTGTATTTGCAACTCTAGCAATATTCTGAGCTGGCTTTTTTTGTACGACCATAGTTTTTTGTTGAGAGTTTGGATTTCTCATTTGTGCAAGTTCTTGCTTAACAATATTTCTTATTTCATCTCTTATTGAAACAGCTTTTTTCAAAAATTCTTGTTGATTATGTACTCTCTGAATAACCTGGCTTCCCTTTCCAAATTTATTTTCTAATTGTTTTGCATTATCAACTACCTTAGCTAATTTGTTTTCAATCTTTTTAGCTTCGATTTTTCCCTTGATTACAGCTTGAGCAGCAGCCAACATTGCAATAGGAACTCTATACGGTGAACAGGAAACATTGCTTAATCCAATTCTGTGACAGAATTCTACAGAAGCAGGATCTCCGCCGTGTTCTCCGCAGATACCAAAATCAATATTCTTCCTAGAGCTTCTCGCTTTTGTTAAAGCCATCTTCATAACTTTTCCAACTCCTTCTTGGTCGATTGTTTGGAAAGGATCTTTTTCGAAAATGTTTCTTGCTAAATAGGAAGGGATAAACTTTCCAGAGTCATCTCTAGAGAATCCTAATGTTGTTTGTGTTAAATCGTTTGTACCGAAAGACATAAACTCAGCTTCAGTTGCAAGTTCATCAGCAATAAATGCAGCTCTTGGGAATTCAATCATCGTACCAATTGAATATTTTATATTTCCTTCAGCTTTTGTTTCCTTAGCCATCTTTTGAACTAATCCTTTAATGAATTTGAATTCAACTAAAGAAATAATATTTGGAATTTCGATTTCGGGCATAGCATTGATTCCAGCTTTCTTGCAGTTCAAAGCAGCTTCGAAAACAGCTCTTGCTTGCATCTCAGAAATTTCTGGGAAAACAACTCCAAGTCTACATCCTCTAAAGCCTAACATTGGATTGAACTCATGTAATTCTTCGATTTTAGCTTTGATTTTTTCAACAGGCATATTTATCTTAGCAGAAAGCTCTTTGATTTCCTTGTCTTCCTTTGGTAAGAATTCATGTAATGGTGGATCTAAGAATCTAATAATTACTGGTTTGTTATTCATAACTTTGAAAATTCCTTCAAAATCGCCTCTTTGTAAAGGAAGTAATTTTGCTAAAGCGGCTTTTCTTCCAGCTTCATCATCAGCTAAAATCATTTCTCTCATTGGAGTGATTCTGTCGCCTTCGAAGAACATATGTTCGGTTCTTGTTAGACCAATACCTTCTGCGCCGAATCCAAGTGCAACTTGTGCATCGTATGGAGTGTCAGCATTTGCTCGTATACCTAACTTTTTATGTTTCTTAGCTAAATTCATTAGGACTGCAAATTCACCTGCTAAAATAGGATCTATAACTGCTAGAGCGCCTGCGTAGAATTCGCCAGTTGTTCCATCAAGTGTTAAAAAGTCTCCTTCTTTCAAAGTTACTCCACTAATCTTTAATGTTTTAGCTTTTTCATCGATTACTAATTCAGAACATCCTGCAATGCAACATTTACCCATTCCTCTTGCAACTACAGCAGCGTGTGAAGTCATTCCACCTCTTGCTGTTAAAATACCTTGAGAAACGTGCATTCCCTTAATATCTTCTGGAGAAGTTTCAATTCTTACTAAAATTATTTTTTCATTCTTTTCAGTTGTCCACTCTTCAGCAGTTTCTGCATTGAAAACAATTTTACCAACAGCTGCACCTGGCGAAGCTGGAAGCCCCCTTCCTATAGATTTTGTTTTTTGAACAACCATAGGATCGAGTCTTTTGTGTAGTAATTGATTCAATTGCTGAGGATCAACTTTCATTAGAGCTTGTTCTTCAGTCAATAACTGTTCTTTAACCAAATCAACTGCAATCTTTACAGCAGCATGACCAGTTCTTTTTCCATTTCTTGTTTGAAGCATGTATAATTTTCCTTCTTGAACTGTGAATTCGATATCTTGCATGTCTTTGTAGTGCTTTTCTAATGTTTGTCTGATTTCCAATAATTGTTTGTAGACAACAGGCATTTCTTTATCTAATCTTGAGATTGGTTCTGGTGTTCTTATTCCTGCAACTACGTCTTCACCTTGAGCATTAATTAAATATTCTCCGTAGAAAATATTTTCACCAGTGGAAGGATTTCTTGTAAAACATACGCCAGTTCCAGATGTAGGCCCCATGTTACCGAAAACCATAGCTTGAACATTAACTGCTGTTCCTAAAAGTCCTTTGATATCGTTAAGTTTTCTGTAGGTCTCAGCTCTAGGATTGTTCCATGAACCGAAAACAGCGTTGATAGACATTTTTAATTGCTCTCTTGGTGTGTCTGGGAAAGATTTTCCTTTTGCGTCTTGAATAATTTTTTTGTAAGAAATAATAAGTTGTTTCAAATCTTCAACTGTCAATTCAGTGTCGAATTTTACTCCTTTTGTTTTTTTCAAATTGTCTAAAGCGTGTTCAAATAAATCAGAATCTACTTCTAGAACTACATCTGCGAACATTTGAATGAATCTTCTGTAAGAATCGTAAGCGAATCTTGGATTATTTGTTTTTTTAGCTAAAGCTTCAACTGTTTGGTCATTCAAACCTAGGTTAAGAATAGTATCCATCATACCAGGCATAGAAGCAGCAGCTCCTGAACGGACAGAAACTAACAATGGTGAAACATTGTCGTTAAACTTCATCCCAACTTGGCTTTCCAAAACTTTGATGGCAGCATCGATTTGGGCGTCAAGTTCTGTAGGATATTGTTTACCGTGTTTATAAAAATAATCACAAACTTCGGTAGTAATTGTAAAACCAGCTGGAACAGGTAAACCGATGTTAGTCATCTCAGATAAATTAGCTCCTTTTCCACCAAGAAGTTCTTTCATCTCTGCTTTCCCCTCTTTAAACAAGTAAACGTATTTGCTCATAATCCTTTTCTAAAAATTTGGTTTATAAATATTATGGTAGGGAAAAAGATAGGATTTCTTAATTACTAGAAGAACTAATAGTGTTTCTTTTTTTTGGAACATATGCAATTGCCTTAAGTTCTACAACTGTATCTTCAGATAATAAAGGAACATGGGTAACTTCAACTAGTGCTCTTGCAGGAAGTGGTTTTGGCATAGAAGTAACGTAAGCTGCTTCAAAATCTTTTTTGTCTCTCGCCATATTCTCTAAAAAAACAGTCATGTCTACTATATGTTCTAATCTGCCACCTACTGCTTCAAGTATCCCTTGAATATTTGCTAAAGCTTGTGTTGTTTGCGGACCGATTCCACCCTCAACTACATTATCTGTTATAGGATCATTCCCTGTTTGTCCAGCAATATAAACTGCTAAATAACTTCCCAAATCAACAGCTCTTGCTTGACTATAATTTCCAGGTTCAGGAGCATGCGCTGTTCTTATTTGCATGTGAGTCATCTCTTTAAAAATTATTTAAAGTATATAAGTCTTGTTGTAAAAAATCGTCTCTGATTAGTCAGTTACAAAAAATTATTAATTTGATAGATACGCAGTATCGTCATTTTTTAAGAAAAGATTACCAATAGATTCTGCATTTCTTCTCAAAAAGTTTTCAGAAAACTCTCCGGCAATTATGACCGTTACTTTTGCGCCCTTTTCTAAGTCTAATTCGGCCATACATTCTAATAAATTATCGCCTCGAGTAGTTACGTTATTTTTTTCATTTCTTAGTTTTACTTCTAAACCTTCGAATCTTTTCTCAAGTTTTATAACTTTACCTACTACTTCTTGATATGGCCTAAGATGCATTCTCCTATTTACATTGTATATTTGTGTGTATATCATATTAGTAAGGTTTATTTTCTGTAAAGTTCCAACATTTGAAGTCTACTTCTTGAGTTTCATTATCATACAAAGCAAATTCTCCTTCGTAAAATGCTCCAACACTAACAATTGTTCTTGTGTTTTCTATGTCAATTTTACGTTTTCCCCAATAACCGAATTCTGTTTCTTGAATAATATTTCCTTTTTGGACAGTTATTGCATTAAGATGATCGTGACCTCTAAAAAATAACCTGAAGTCATTAAGATTACCCATCTCATCGAAACTTTTACTTAACTTTCCTAGATGATAAAGTAGTCTTCCCCAAACGAAGTCAGGAACATTTGAATCTACTCGGCCAATATCTGCTAAGGAGGCATGAGCATAAACAATTTCATTGTCTGAAACAATTAACCCTGTGTCAGGTATTTTTCCTTCAATAGCATCTAACACAAATTGTCTTTCTTTTGGAAATCCATCCCATTCCGCCAGGTAATCTGATGCACTTTGAGACATATAAGAAGTTCGATCCATGCCATAATGTTTTACATAATGGTATTCATGATTCCCAATTGCTAATATTCTTCTAAGATTATGTTGTTTTGTTTTTTCTAAAATATCTTGTAATACGTTAGGAGTATCTAAGTCTCCTAGCGAGGCTAGTTTTTCAATTCCTTCTAATTTAACTGCCCAGTCAACTAATTTTGAAGGATCTTTTCCATGTGAATCAGTAAATATTAAGGTTTTCATGTTTCTTTAAAGATACTAGATATTTTAAAGTTATGTGGTGTGTTATTCTTTAGTGGTTACAATAGAAAGATTTAAAAATGAGAAAAGACTATAGAGATTATGACAACACAACCAAGAGAAGTTAACTTGAAAGAATCTGTACCACAAGCAGCAGCGTACAAAATGCTTTGTGATTTTATGACTACAGCAATGCTAGATGAATCAGAAGGAAGAAGAACTGCAGCGGCAAAAACACTTCGAGAGTTGTTAGGCCACAAGGACTTATGGATTAATAGAGGAGACAGTATTGATAATCAATTTTTCTTAGCAGGAGAATACAGAGGTATTCCAGTAAATATTTATGTTTGCGATAAACCAAGAGAATATTTGGGAAAACCATCCGTTTTACATCAGTTTAGAATATAATAATTTTATTTTTATAATATGGCAAATGAAAGACCAGCAACATATGATTTAGAAAGTAGTATAGACAAAGAGAGATATGGTGTTATTTTGGATTGTGCTTTTGTAGCATTATTTCATGAGTCGCATCACAGAAGAAATGCAGCAGCGAAAACTCTGGTAGATATTTTTGGTAAGGAGAATATTGAAGTTACCCAGATATACAGCGGAGATAACCAGGTTTTTTTAAGAGCAACTCATTGCGATAAATGGGATTTAGTTTTTTATCTTTGTGAAAAACCAAAAAATTATCATGGTAAGCAGATTGTGCCACGAATAGTGGACTTGAGGAATAAATAAGATGGCAAATGGAATGGTTGAAATTAATTTAAAGGACGCAATGGAGCAACGCCCTAAAGAATATGCTGCCGTTGTTGAATTAATATTTCAAGCATTATTTGAAAATGAAGATAAAAAAAGAGTTGGAGCAATAAGAACTCTTGTAGAAACTCTTGGAGCAGATGAAGTAAAGCTTAAACAATGTTTTTCGGGAGATAATCAGATTTTTTTAAGAGCTAGTTATGGAGACACTGAGGCGCTTGCTTATGTCTGCGATCACCCAAAAACGTACAATAATTTACCTGCGGTTGCTAGAAATTTTGAAGTTTTAGGAAGAGATTGAGAAAATGGGAAAAACAAATATTAAGGCAATTACTTCTTCTAAACTTGAATTCAAACTAATTGAAAAGCAAGAATTTGAAACTGCAAAACAGGGAAGACAAATTGAAGGAGTGCCCTCTAGATTTTTCTTAAGCTCCAATGACTTTTTGCTAGGATACGGGTTTTCTAGATGCCAGGCAGTTGTTCTTTACGATTCTCTTGATAGAAAGGGCGCATTACTTCACAATCATCCCTCCGAAACTCCGAGCTATATCATCCAAGGAGAATATCCAGAACTTGGCAAAACTATTAACCCAAAAAAAGAATTTGAAGATTTGGGAAGAGTTTTGGCTTTTCATGTTTATCATGAATCAGATTATATTTATCCAGAATCTTGGATTGAAAAGCCCCTAAATGAAATTGGAATAAAGCAAGTAGAACATATTTCTGTGAGATGTGCTAAACCTGGATTTCACCAATGGATGGATGTTGGATTCGATGTGAAAAAGGGGTTGTTGTATATTATCCCGACTGATTTTGATAACGGAATTAGATTAAAAATTTAATTTATTCTTATATTTTACATTCGCCTTGAACCCAAGAGTCTACTCCGGATGAACATGCTACGCAACCAGTTGCATAGGTTTTGTTGTCATTAGCGCAGACAGGAGCATATTCCATTGTGCAAATTTTGGCTTGCTTTTCTGCGACAGTGCAATTATGAGATACAGAAGAACTATTTGCAGTAGGTTTGTTATAAATATCATCCATAAGTGAATCTGTTGAATTTCTAACCCAGAGGATTAAAACAATGGCTACTAATACAACTAAAGTTATTATAACTAGCAAAAAAAATCTATCTTTTGAATCCCTCATTTATATCTCTAGAAAAAGGATATTTTTAAATCTGTGTTATTTTTGACTTAAACTGGATTTACTCTTTGGCAACTTTGTCCCACAGATATTTATGATATTTTTTGTAGTTTTCTGCTAAATCTTTACTCTCTATAACAAAGGCAAATAATTCCTCTCCGAGCATTAACTGAACTACTTTGTCTCCGTATACGGCAGTTACCGTTGGTGTTCCTGAAAATTCTGCAGGTAAAAATTTTACGGTTTCGTATGGAAATGGTTTATACTCTGGACGAAGTTCGTGTCTCATTAAATAAATCCATTTTACTTTTTTCTTTGCACGTCTTGCAGTCCAAGAGAAAAACCAGTCCGGATATTTCTTTGGCAAATATCTTCCGCCACCAATCCAATATGTTTCAGGATAATTTAAAGAATCTTCGAAAACTGCTTTTATACCTTCTATTCCTCGAAAAACTTCTGCTTGAATTTCAGATTTTTTAGAGTTAAACTTTGAAAGAATATTTGGTAATTCGTCTTCTATGAGTTTTTTTGAATTGTCTAATTCTTTCTTTTTATCTTCTACATAGCTTACAAGTTTATTGGGACTTGTGATTTGGAAAGTTCTTTTTTTGTTTTCGTCTATATATGCAACTAGACCTTTTTCAATAAGTTTATTTAGAATGTCATAAATATTTCTTCTTTCAATGCCTGTTCTTTCGTGTATTTTATTCAGAGGAGCGTTTCCTATATCTAAAACTGCCTGATAAACTTTTATTTCTCCATCGGATAAACCTATTTTTCTTAATACTTCAAGCGACATGATTCTATAGAGTAATTATAGTATTTAAATATGGTGTTTCTACAATACCACAAATATTTATATAGTGTTTGTTCT
>JBAXEZ010000035.1:0-10450 GCA_037140195.1 archaeon | reverse complement strand
ACTTAAGCGTTTATCAAAGACCAATCCTGTGCTATTGGGGATAAAGACATAATAATTTTTACTCAAAAATTGTTTACCCATTATTTGTTTTCTCCTTTAACCTATCCATAACAACAATCATCGCTTCCGTATCTAATCCGCAATACTTCTCTAAATCTTCTCTGACTTTCTTAATCTCTCCCTTCTCTGTTTTCTTTGCATGAGTGATATAAGCATATCTAAGAGAAGCTTGCCCACCATTTTCAATCTCCATCCCTTTGTAGGTCATATCTGACAAAGCAGGGAGGACATATTTTATAGAAGCAGAACCTTCTTGTTTTCTATCATAATACTCAAAATTTCTAAAGGGAATTAATAAGTCGACCATTCTTTCAATTAGCTTATCGACTATTGGTTTTTCTAATGGGAAAAATTCCCCAATTTCTTTTAATCTTGCTTGCTCAAATGATTGATTATAAACAACAATAGAACCCTTAATCCCTAACTTTCTTTTTATTGCATTAATAAACTTCTTTCGGGGATCTTTCTTCCCAGAAGAGATAAATGAAAAATGAGTTTTTTTTCCTTTTTCGTCAACTTTATGAACTGAAAACTGGAAAGGAATTTGCTGATATGGTTTTAATCCATTATAAAGCGGAATTGCTGTTGAATATGTTTCAAAGTCTAAGAAATATAAGGGATATTTTAAAGTTTTAAGAAATTCTTTTATTGCAGTGTTATTTATGTGAACTTTCCCAGTTTTCTCGCATTCTAATTGAATCTGTTGTTTATCTCCTAGCTCAAAACTCACAGGAATATCCTTTATAGCCAAGATATTCTTTTCAAATAACTCCCAACTTCTTTTTCCACCACGATATAGATCAAATACTGAGTTTTCTTTAGGTAAAAAAGACCAACAGCCATCTTTTAGGGGACATTCGTAAGGCTTATTGCAAGAATCACTAATTTTTATGGTTGGTTCTTTCCCGTCAATAACTTCTAAAAATAACTTAACTCTTTCAGGAATTAACTTTATTTCTTCCACCACATTTATAGAAATATCTTCTTTGGTGAATAATTCTTCAGGGTTTATTTCTCCTTGCCTAATATACTGATTATTTATATGAAGTAAAAAGCATTTATTTATTTTTAATCCTGCTTTCTCATAAACGTATTTTTGAAAAGCAATATCCTGAATATTTATATCCTTAACTTCTGTTGAGCTTTTAACCTCAATAATATTCCAGCCATCTTTTGTAGGCTCTAAAATATCGGCTCTAGAATAAAGCCTATCAACCATAAAAGCAGGTTCGAATATGGGTTTATTTTCACTTAATAATTTCTTAGTTTGATTTAAGTTTCCCATAAAATCTTCTGTAGGGATATTCTTTCCTTCTGGAAATAGTTTCTTAGCAAATTCTCCAACAATATGTCCTTCATCAAAAAGTTTTTGCTGTGATTCGCCTACTTCTGGAAGTCTTTGTTTATCATTTACAGATATCCAAAGAAGCCTTGGACATTGGATGCCTTGCAGGTACTTTGATTTAGAAAGTAGTTTGTTTGACATAATCACTATAGAAATAACAGGTTTATAGGTTTTTCCAAACGTTTTTATATCATTCCAAATAAAAACCCTATATGATTGATACAATAGATAAGTCAATGAGTTTAACAGAACAGGCAATTCAAGGTTGGAAAGAATCCACAAATGAGCTAATGCCTTTATTTTGCTATGTTTCTTTTTTATATGGTTCAAATAAAGAATTTCGAGATAGTATAAAACAACTCCCAGATAATCCAATCCAAAAAATTATTGATAAAGGTGCAGCAATTGTCAAATCTCTACAAGATAAAAATTGTTTAGAGTGTAATACTCTAAATGACAATAGTTCTAAATTTTGTAAAGAATGCGGTAAGAAATTAATCGAAAACTAAATTTTTTATTATATTTTTCCTACCGTTTCCATAAGTAGTTTGTTAGTTGATTCCATTAAACTTACGATTTGTTTCTCCATGGAAGACATTCTCTCTTTCAATAAATCATTTTCTTTATTGACCTTTTGTAAATCTTGTTCTATTTCTGTTTTTGTTGTATCTATCAATAAGTCTTCTTGAGCTATCGTGTCTTTCATTCCCAACAACTCAGAATAATAATGAATCTTATCTGATTTCTTCCAACCAAATCTATATTTCAAGGCAGACTCAGATTTGTATCTAGGCAACCAATAACAACAAGCATTATGTCTAAAATCATACATTGTAAGTTCTGAATATTTTTGACCTGCAGGACTAACCTTATCTCCAAATAATTTTTCTCCCATTTCGCCAAAATAACGATTGACTGCGGAAGGGCTTTTTGTAAAAATAAAGTCGTCACTCTCTAACTTATTCAGTTGTATATGCTCTTTTATCATGGAAGAAGATAACATTAATTTAATTCTTCTACCAAATGTTTTACTTATTTCTTCACGTATATTTAATTCTTTAAAATCATTGAAGAAATCTGAAACTTTAATATTCATTAACTCCGTAGGTGCTCTAATCCCTGTATCAAAAAGAAACATTATCAAAACTTTGTAATATCTCTTGGAGTTATCAGCTATAAGTCTAACTTCTTGTTCATTCAAATAAACCCAATCTGGTTTTTCTTGTTTTGTGTCTAAATCGGTGGTTATATCTTGTATTTCTATGCCTTTTTTCTTATTTACCTTCATCCACCAGTGCCAAAAGGCTTTGAATATTTTAGCGTAGGAATCTACCGAAAAATAGTTTTTCCCGTCTTCCTTTTTTAGTTGCCCTTGTTTCATTTCAACAAAGAAGCCAACCAGTTGTTCTTCTGTAACATCTATCACTTTTTCCAATCCATATATCTGTTTAAATTTGACTGAGAAAAAGCCCATTTTATCTCTAATCGTGTTCAGTCTTATAAAGCTCCTAGAACCTTTTACGCTCTTACTGGCGATATTTATTCCCCTTTCCATATCATAGAGGTAGTTTAAGATTAATTCAGAATTTGTTTTACCTACGTTTGGGATTTCCCCAAGTTTTACTACATTCTCTTTCCATGTATTATATCTTTCTTTATGTTTATACGGATCTAGCTTCATTAGTTTGTTATCCCAAGGAGTTTATTAATCTCATGGGCACTTTTTGGGGCTAATTTCCGTCGATTATGCACCTTTTAGTTGATTGCGGTGGGAGCGTAAGTACATCGTGGTCTTTTGAAGTGATGTCTGGCTAATTTGGGGCTATCTCTAGAAAGAGATTAGAACTTTAATCTCATATTTGCATATAAATCTAAAATCAACTCTACAAACGGCCTTAAGTCTCCATCTGTTGTAGCTTTTAACAATGTCCCATAATATCTAAATTTTATCTTATTGGGAATATTAATCATAGGATATTTGCAGTTATGCAAGATAAAATTCATAAGTAACCTTCCGACTCTGCCATTTCCATCAACAAATGGATGTATTGTTTCAAAAGCAATATGAAAGTATGAAGCTAAGATTATTGGATGTAAATGTTTCTTATTTTTAGAATACCAAGCTAGAAGAGTTTTCATCTCATTTGGAACTTCTGATGGTTTTGGAGGCATCCAATCCCTTCCTTTAATATAAACTTGAAGTGTTCTATATTTGCCTATTTCTCCAATTAATTCTTCCCTTAAAGTATTTTGAACTACCAATTTGTGCAATTCACAAATAAAATCTTTAGATATATCTTTTTCATAAGAAAGCATAAAATCAAAAGCAGATTTATGATTAAGTGTTTCGTTAATCTCCCTTAAAGATTTCGCACTTGGAACTCTTTTCTCAAAAAGTAAAAAAGAGGTTTCTTCAAGAGTCAGACTATTTCCTTCAATCGCATTGGAATCATAAGTGAATAACGAAGTAAATGCCTCATATCGATTATCTTCTGTAGCTTTTGGTTCATTCGAAAATTCTTTTTTTAAATTATCCAAAAAACTTAATTCTTTTTTATTTAACAACTCAGAAAGTAGCGAAAGTTCTTTATCTGCTTTAGTCTCTGCGTCAGCCATATTCTTCTTTTCTAAATCTACACCGAGATAAACTCTCTTCTTTTTAAATTTATCACCTGTTCTAATATTTAAAACTCGATAATAATACTTTTTGCCATTTCTTTCTTTTACTTCTGTATAAACCATAATAATGTGGGGGCACACAAGTTTATAAATGTTGTTATTAGTGCCCGTACAATAGTTTATAAGTTATGGGGGCACAGATAGGGTAATAAGTGTTTATACGTGCCCGTACAACATTACCTATTTAGAAGTTATTATTTTAACTAATAATTTATCTTAATCAGTCACCATCCCGTTACACTCATTCTAGACAAGATTTATCAATCCTAACCAGCAATGACAAATTAATAAAAATAAGAGCTTTTTGATATCGTTCGAAGGTGCTTGATTGGGAGCCTATGCGGCGGGAGCGTTATCTTTTCTAATTTGAAACAATAAAAGTTATCTATCTCCACTGTAACCAGTGTTGTATCTTTAAAGTGGTTACAAATAGAAAAGTTTAAAAGGGGCAAATCTTACTACTTTTTACGATGAAAAAGAAGATTAGTATTAGTATTGAAGCGAAGACAATTACTATTTTAGATTCTTTAGTCCTACTTGGAAATTTTAGAAATAAGAGTCATCTTGTTGAATCGGCACTCAATCAATATATTGGAGAAACAAAAAAACATGGAAAAAACACACATCAATAGATCCCCCACTATTAGGAGAGAACAGCTAAATTTTACTCAAGCACTGATAAGTATGTTAAACTGTAGAGGATATTTAAACAGCCAGGGTTTTGGTGAGAAAATTGATAGTAGTTCATGGGACAAAAATTACATAAACTCTATCAGTGGAAAAGTTATATTTCCAGATGGTTCAGAATTAGATAGTCCTTCATTCTATAAAACAACTAGCACTTCTGGTAGAGATGCATTATTAAGAAGAGCAGTAGAAAAAGAGGCAAAATTCCAAAGGAAGGCGGTCAACGAATGTGAGAGTTATAATAGGGGTAGGGTTGTTAGGTCAAGTTATGGTGGAAATGGTTATTCATTCGAACTTTCAGTAAGAGATACGACTAAAGAAAAGAAAATTCTTCCCTTGAAGTTATTTGTATATACTCCTAAACTATTCACTCTAGAATATGTATTAAGTTTAGTAAAGGATGTTATACATGACTGTGATCTTCAAGAATTTGAAAAATATAAGAAAGGGCTAGATAGTGCCTTGCAGCAAACAGAGCTATTAGATTTTGTTCCATCCGCGACATCTAAAAATAGAACTAGTTCAAGAGATGTAGACGTTCCACAAACACAAATAGACTTTGTGAATCCCTGGGATATTCAGATTCCTAAATTAGGAGGGAAGAAAAATGAGTGAGTACTTTTCTTTTGATAAATCTAAACAGCTATGTTATGTATTTGCTGGTGATCTTAGTAAGAGCGGAATTGAGTTATCTGAATTACTAAATGGAGTTCAAAGATTAACAAGGTCCAGATACGAATACATTCAGAAAAGTTCAACTGAAGAAAAGTCTGGGGAAACAATAGCTGTATATCTTCCACGTTCATTTTTTTCAAGAACTGGTTCTTTAATTGTTAAGGCAAGAACACAAAGAAATCCAAATACTAACTTTTCAGGTGGAGAAGAAAAGGTAGGGGATGTAGAACTTAATGCTTCGAGCAGAGTTAGCCGTGACTTATGTCTTAGAATCCAAGACTATTTACTAAACTTGGAAGCGGGGAAGAAAAATGAATAATTATGCAATTGATTTTCAAGAGCGAGGAGCAATAGTTGTAGACTTAAAAGATGGAAAAACTCAAGCAGTTGTAAATTTTCCAGAATTAAAAGAAGAGATAGCACTTCCAGTTCGTTATCCAGTAACTTCCTTAGACGATAAACTTATTGGAGCAGTTAGTTCATATTTACCTGAAAGAAATAGAGTTCATATGCGGAATGGTTCTGAGAGTTCTACTTTAATAATTGGTGGGAATGAAGAACTTATTCTTAAAACTAATACGAGAAGATATGATATTGGGAAAGTTAATTTAGCAGATTTAACTGAGCAAGAGGCTACGCAATTTACCCGCGCAGGTTTCTCACATGGATACAAATTAAGAAGTTCAGAAGAAATAGGTAGGTTATTATTTTTTGAGAAAGATGGTTCTTCAAGGGCAGTTTTATCTTTAGACAGTTCAGGGTTTGTTCCATTTTTGCCTATTGTTGCGTATGATAAAATCAGAAAAGATCTAGTTGGGAAAAAATTCAAAGAATCAGTTCCAGAAAAAAAACCTCTCCAGATTCACCGAGCCACTAAAGAAGGCCCATTTGTTAACTTTGTCAAGGAGACCTTTAGTCCGGCAATACTCGAAGGTACATTCTCTTACCAAGATCAAGATGGCGAAAAAGAAAGATTTTTTGAATACTTGGATCATGGAATCAGACCAGTTATACTTAATGGGCCAACAGGTAATGGGAAAACAGTTTTAGCTAGAGATTATGCTTGTGCTCGTGGTCTTCCCTACTATTTTGATACTGGTAGTTCTTCATTTAGGCTGTCTACTGCAATTGGAAAATTTGTTCCAAGTCCTGGAAGCCCCATATTTTCTCCAGGTTCATTAGCACTTGCTGCAATTCTAGGAGGAGTGTATGTTTTAGAAGAAACGCCGCCTATTCCACAAGATGAGTTAACAGGATTAAATATTTTTTTAGAAACGGGGGAGTTGCCGATTATATCTCACTTCGGATATGAACTAGTTACTGCTCACCCTTCTTTTAGATTTGTCTCTACTGGAAATTTTCATAGTAACTATACTACCAATGAACTAAATGATGCGTTCTTACAAAGATTTACTCAGCTAAAAATTGGATATCCATCAAGAGACAATACTGTAGATATATTACAAGCAAGAGCACCTGGTATAGACTATGAAACTGCAGAACTTATTACTGATGCTGTTGAAGAGATGAGGGTTGAAGCAAGAAAGTTTTCAAAAGATTTGGGACTTAAAGGCGCAGTAGAGTTAGCTAGGAGAATCAAAATGGGAACTGATATTTCTATAAGAGATCTATTTGAAGACAATATAGTAAATCCTCTGACTACCTATGAGAATAATATCGAAAGAAAAGATGGAAAGTTGTATACTAAACTTATGGGGGTTGTGGATAAATATATCTCATAAAGAAAATGGTAACTTCAAAAGATATAACTCCTGAATACATGCAGTCAAGATATCAATCAGATAGTTTGGGCAATCTCGAGATAGTTATTCCGGAAGTTAGAGGATTTGTAGGTGAAAAATTTACAATCGATACAGATTTAACTACCCTCTGGAGGTATGTTGCCAATCTGCATACTTTCCCAACAGAAATTCCTAATGTAGACAAGAGAAAAGTCACTCCAGAGAATATTAGTGCAGTTTGTATATTTGGAAGTACTCTCTATCTTAATTTCCCAACACAGTTTGCAAGAACAAGAAAAGATTGGTTTGGTTTTGGCAAAAGTGTGGTTGAAACAGTAAGAACAAAAAGAAAAAAACCAGACGATCTAGATTTAATGGTTATAACAAAAGAAGAAGTAGGGGAAGAATTATTTTTTCCAGGAAAAGAAAATATTGTTCAAACATCTGGGGAGCAGCCAGGAGAATATGGTAATTATAAGGTTGAAGGAAATTTAAATCTTCATTTTACCTATCGATCTGAAAAGCAGTTTATAGAAACTTATATGATGGGAGATAAATTAAGTGATGCTGTAATGACCTACGGTCTACCTATTGTGGGAGAAACTAATTTTAACAGAATAATTTCGGCAGCACCTTCTTCACCAAGAAATGTTCTCCATGAACTTGTTTGGGGGGACAATGGACGACTTAATGGAATAATTGCCGAGGCAGCCAGAAAAGTTTGTTCACAGCCAGCACAATCAAAAGTTAGTAAACCAGGCAAGTCAGCTATTTCTGAACCGGATCCAGTTTTCATAAATCCTTGGGATATTCAGATTCCAAGACTCGGTGAAACTGATTAAAAATGTCAGAAATAAATACTGGTAAAATATCTGGAAAGTTAGAGGGTGTAATTGATTTTAGAATCGGCACGGGAGCATCTAAAAGACATCCAATTATCTTACAAGGGGATTCTTCATGTCCGGCTACTGATGGGACTCAAATTTTTTTACCAAGAAGAGAGGCGCATTTTTCTTCAGAAAGAGATAATGAATTGTCTATAGCAAATTCGACTGCACACGAAGCAGACCATATTAAAGAATTTAATGAATATTTTGGTGCAGAAGTGGAAACATTAAGAAAAAACAAAGTGGGTTTAGTTACAGAATTTCATCAAATAAATTATTCTGACTTAACAGAAAATCCTGCTTTAGCAGGGTGGATAGATAATATTGTCAAAGATCGGAGAATAGATGCTGAAAGAAGAAAACAGCTGCCAGGAGTTAAAAGATATTACGAAGAAACACTAGCTCCTTCTGCTGAGTATTTTAGGCCTAGTGTCAATGGAATGTCTGAGCTAGATGCTATTAGAGAACAATATTTACAAAGAGCTCTTATCGGGAAAGTAATTGAACCAGTACCTGCAAAACATAGGGCACTGCTTGAAGAGATGGTTTCATTAACTCTTACTGCTGGAGATATACGAGAAGATAAAAGAGTAGTTACTCAACTTTATCAATTATTAAAAGAAAATTTCGACATTACTCAGCCAATATCTCGTCTTCCTGCACTATTCGGAACAGGAGATCATTCTAAACCGAGTACTGGTTCTTCTCAAAATGGATACGGAAGTGAAGTAAAACCTCGGGAAGGGAGAGAGGGTAAAGGGAAAAAGCCAAAGAATTTAGCGGATAGGGAGGGTAAATCTAGTAAACCGAACGGTGATTCTGAAAAAGCAGGAGATAAAGATAAAGATGAAGGAGATAATTCTAATAGAAACCAAGAAAGAAGTAGTGAAAATTTTTATCCAACTGTTGCAAAAAAAGAAGGAATGGAAATTTGTATTCCTCAACCTAGATTGGAAGAAAAAAATTCTCAAGGATATGAAGAATTAAAAATCAAATACGCGGGGGAAATAGAGAGTATGAAAAGAATTTTCAAACAATTACGATTAAGATCTTATGGGGAAAGAAGGGATTTTGAAGGGCTAGAACTTAATTATGGAGATTATATGGATGCGGAGCTACAGGCAAGAGTTACAAAAATTCGAGGAAGTGAAAAGTACTTTAAACAAGAAGATATTCCTAATAAACAAAGGCCGGTAATTGGCATTCATGCCGATGCTAGTAGTTCAACAGAAGGGAAAGTTATACAAGGTATACGAGATGCTTTTTTTATTATTGGAAATGCTCTTTCAGCTTCTGATTGGAATTATGGGTTATATGTTTCCGCAGATAAGTTAACAGTTGTTAAAGACCCTACTAAAAAGTGGAGTGACGAAGTTAATGATAACATTATGAATATTAGTGCTGGTAATAGTGGTATCTATTTAGCTCATACTAGTTCGATAATCTCTAGTGATTTAAGAAGAATTAATGGAAGTCCAAAATGTTTAATTGTACTTTCTGATTTTGAAGTTTGCGGAGAGCCAGCTACTGAAAGAAAAGTAGCGAAAAATTTACTCGAACAAAAAGTCTATCCAGTTTATGTTGGAATCGGTGAAGAGCATAAATCTAATGCAAGAGATATGACTAGTGAAGTAGGGGAAGAACACTATTCCGTCGTTGGATTGGATAAACTTCATGAACTTCCGGGAGAGATATTTAGATTATTTAAAACATTTGGAATAGTTAGATAAGATGGCGCAATTTTTAATAAGAACTAGTAGTGAAGAGAAGAAAACTCATCTTGTACGAGTTGGAAATCCAGCAGAAAGAAGGGGCATAATTTACACTGATTTTAAATTTGCATTGGGTATAAGAGATGTTTCGCAAGAAGAAGTTATAGATCCTGTTACAAATAAGGCTATAGGCAATGTACGTTTATATAAAAATGATAAAATTTTGGGAGTATATTCGCATAATAAAGAAATTGCAACGTTTACTTCACAAGGAGAATATACCGAAAATGGAATTGTTATCCCTTATAAAAAAATGACTCAAGAAGTGTTGTTGGCTAGGCCAGAATACAAGTTCTTAGAGCAAATGGGTATAACCCATGCTTATTTTTTGGGAGACGGTTCTTCGTTATCTCAGGTTTTTTGTTTCCAAAAAGGAGAAGACATTTCTGCAATTGTTGATTCTAAAGATACTGAGTATGATTCGGCTCTAAAGGGATTACTTTTAGCCATTACAAAAAGAATAGAAGACCAAGACTTTATTTTTGAATTTATGAAAAAATAATCTTACAAAGGTAAATAATTCAACTTAATCAATTCGCTACTTATAATTAATTCATGTTGCTCAATAATATTTCCAAATTTTGATTTTAATTCGGAAAGCAT
>JBAXEZ010000034.1:0-10528 GCA_037140195.1 archaeon | reverse complement strand
GTGCTCAGCCAAACGCCCTTTATTTGTTTTTAACCCAGCGCAAGTAACAATAACATGAATCCCGTTTAGCCACAAGTTTCAGTCATCAGTTCATCCGCGCCAAAGCCTCACTGTCAAAAGTGGGGCTTTTTGCTTTTCTGAAACAACCGAACCAATTTATTTTTTGAAAGCAGAACGGAGGTTGGTGACTGCGTGTGGCCAAGAAATGGGGAAAGCGAATTCTTCTGTTGTGGTTAATAGAGTTTGACTGGCGCTTGGGTTGATAACCATGCGTATGATGTGGGGACTACCCCGATTGGTATAGCAGTCGACGCTGGTGGAAATGTTTGGACGGCCAATGCCAGCTCAAATAATGTTTCTAAGCTGGATAATGCGACTGGTAATCTGTTAGGTACTTATGCTGTTGGTAAAACTCCAATCGGCATAGCTGTCGATGCTAGTGGAAATATTTGGGTTACCAATTATGATTCAAACAGTGTTTCCAAATTAAATGGTTCAACAGGAGTAAGTATAAGTACTACTACTGTTGGAACTAATCCTACTGGAATCGCTGTCGATTCTAGTGGAAATGTTTGGGTAGCAAATTTTGGTTCATGGAGTGTTTCCAAGATAGATAGTTCTGGTAATGTTACCAATTATACTCTTACGAAAGAAAATCCTGCATATATAGCTACTGATACTAATGGTAATGTTTTTGAAAAAACACCTTTTTTATGCTGCCTTAGAAAGAATATATGGCAGCATTTACTTGATAAACTTAAGCAGCTTGCATGTAATAGCGAGGATAGCATAGATAAAAAAATAAGCATCCTTGATCAGGAAATAAATAAATTACAGGCAGATTTGAAAAAAAAGATAGCAGAGAATGCACAAATAAAAAAGACAGCAGAGAAATTAAATGAAGAAATTACCAAAATTAATGGAGAAATTGAAAAAATAGAGGAGCAGGAGTCTAAATGGTACACGTTAATGAGGTTTGGCAGTTTTCCTTTGGTAGATAAGAAAAAAGAGCTAACTAAAAGAATTGAAGAAAGAAGAGCTGAGTATCATAAAGAATGTGAAAAAATAATTCTAGAAAACTTATAAACTAAGTCAGTATTTTCTTTTACATTCCTTTCTTTCTTAAATTATTAATTAACAACTTATTTAGAAGACTAGCTGTAACTCCACTAAAATCAGTACCGCCAGATCTGACTGCATTCCTAACTATTGTTGCACCAGACATTGCAGAGCCAAGTACCATTGGGATGCCTAACCAAGGAGTTAACTCACAAGCACCGTATGTTAATCCAAGCTGAACAAGAGACATCTGCAAACTTCCAAATGCTTTTAGATCAGAGTAACCTCTTTTTACGCCAGCAAGTAATTTTGGATTAGCTAACGCAAACTCGCTTAAAGCAATTGCTGCTCGTTCCTTTTCATTATCAACCACAGAAAAACGCTTTTCGTATCTTGATTTTAACTCTGCAGCAATATACTCAGGTGCACAAGCAGGCAAAAGAGAAATTGCTGGGAGAACATATCCGAATACTTGTGCATATCCTTTCAATGTGTCCAACTTACTTTTTGGTTTAGACATAAATCGCTTAAGACCAACGTCTAAAGCATAAAAATCATGTTTTCTGACAGGCACACTATCTTTTTCTTCATGAAATAAACCCGCAACCTCCTCAAAAAGGGCGGCACCAACTTCATCATATTTTACACCATTCTCTTTAACTTTCTTTGAGTGAGTTCCCCTAATAAAACCAGAATCCGCAATAGATTCAAGGATTACGGTTAGTCGTTCATTTGCAATCTCAATTAAAGAATCAAGTTTACCATCAAGTTTTCCTGGTTGAACAAATTCAGAGAGAAAATAGTCTTTTCTTGCAAAAGGTATTCTCTTTGGCTTAATTTTATCGCTAGTAGCATCTCTTTCATTGACAACTAAATAGGAAGAACCATCCGGCAATTTTCTTTCAGAAAGAGTAATCTCTGATTGATAAGCTATCTTTACTTCTTTGGGGCCATATAAAGTCAACAAGAATGCATCTTCAATAGGTTTGTCAAATGCAACTTCTTCCATACCCCTAGACAACAAACATACTAACCCTCCTTTCTGTTTGTGTAAGAGAGTTAACCTTCTAGGATTCTCACCATCTCTGGACCTATCTATATATGGAACATATACTCCTGGGATACGGTCTATTACTGAATTCATTTAATCCTCACAGAAAGTAGGTTTAAAAACTTTTCTATGTGTAGCTACTTTAAAGTTAATACTTAACTTAAAAGTAATATGTCTAGCATTGCATTATTAAATCTGTCCTCAACAAATTACTTCAAAGCCTGTTGGCGAATGGCAAGCCATTGTGCTGATTAGAAGTATTTAAAAACCAAAAATTCTAGTCCTAATTAACCCCTCTATAGCACAATGGTAGTGCACGCGGCTGTAGGTTACTAGCATGGACATTCCACTTCGTGGATAGGATGAGATGCGATAAGATTGTATTCGTTAGAATATGATGTCTAGCAGGACCCGTGTTACCCCGGTTCGATTCCTGGTGGAGGGATATAGTTTTTTTGTAGCAATCCCTCAAGTTTAGTTTTCACATAGTGAAAACAATGATAAAATTAGGAATCTCGCCTTCGGTTCTGCTCACAAAATGCACCTCGCAAAATTAAATAAAAGTTAGCATGTTGCTCGGAGCGTTTTGTTCGTCCTGGTGCGGGATATTTTTAGAAATTAAAAATTGTTTTAATTTTTAGTAGTGACTTTTATGAGAAAGAATTAAATAGTTTGTTTAGTTGTATTTATTATGCCAGGTTCATATACAAGCGAGTTATACGACGAACAACATGGTCGAGGGTATTGGGCGCCAGAAAATAGTGAAACAGAACCAGAAAAAAAAGAGCCTGTTTATGTTGAAGAAACTACTACGTGGAGTCGTGCTTCGGGTAGTAATAACCGCGAGAATAGAAAGATTAGTAATAAAGGACAACTGGAAAATATTCTTCAAAAAGTTGAATTTCTAAGAAAAGATTTGTTTGCTGAAATTATTGTTAAAGAAGAAGTAGAAGAAGTCGGATACTGGACTGAAAGTGGAAGAAATCACTCTCAAGTACAAGGAGAAGATGTTTGGGTAATTACGCGTTACGGAGAACCACAGATAACTAAACCAAATACTGAAAAAAGAGAATTAGCAAAAACACAACTACAGCAAATTTATGATGGAGGAGAATGGTATTCGTCTAGATACCGAGCAGGAGAAGCATTGAAAATTCCAAAGGAAGAATTTGACAAAAAAATTGTAGAATGGATAGGATATCTAAAAAAAGATTTACATGCTGAAAGAGAAATAGATGCTCCTTTGGAAAGACATTGTTCATACAATGAAGTAGGATTGCCAACTACTGGAAGTATTCCAGACATAGAAGTTAGATCAAGAGCACAAGAAGATTTAAATTATTTATATAAAAAGACTAGCGATAGAGCTATAGGAACTCTTGCTGGAAAGGCATTAGGTTACTCTAAGTTAAGAATCCTTTTAGGATTATAATAAGTAAAAGTTTATCTTCCGTGCGGTCCGAAACTTCCATGCTCTAAACTTCTTGGAGATTGGCGAAAACCAGGATTTGCTCTTGTTGGTGGACAAACTCTTTGTTGCTCACGATGTGGTATTTGTGGACGACAGTGATCTCTATTTCCGCCATACAAATAAATACCGCCACTGTAACGCTCAGAGGGCATCCAATGATAGTTTAGTCCCGAGTCTCCTATCCTATGCACTGGATAAGATCGGTATACTGGACCATCATACGTAGCACAACCAGAAACGCCTGATAGAACTAATGCACCTGCGATTAAAGCTTTTATTGATGTTTTCATTTAGCCTCCATTGCTGAATTATTGAATACTTTGAAGTTTATAATGTTTGTGGCGATATTATATCTTAACTCTTTCTTGAATAGTTGTTAAATAAATTTGTTTTGGTTCGTGTTGTTTGCAATATTCTTTGAATTCTACAAGTAATTGTTTAGAATTTCTACTTGGCAATTGAGTATCATTAATACTATTGCTTATTTCTGTAAAACAGTCTGGATTTCTTAAGGCTTCTCTGCCCACCATTATACCTTTTATATTTTTTCTATTTTCGGGAGAGACCATTTCAATTAACTTTCTTACGTCATCAGAATTGTTAATTCCTCCGTTGATAACTAAAGGAAGATTAAAAGAAGCTATTTCATTAAGCAAGGAATAATCATATTTACCGGATGAAGATTCTTGAGCGTGTTTAAAGTGAATTGTGACATTTGTAAAATTTGGATTGTCTTTAGCAATCTTTTCTAATTCTCCAAGTAAAGTAATTATTTTTCTTTGCTTTACTTCCATGTCATTTAAGCCTAATCGCAACTTTATTCCTACCTTAAATTTGTCTTGCTTCAATAATTCTTTTACCAGATTACCTACTTTAGTTATACGTTTTATCAACGCAGGACCTTGGCCGATTCTAATAAGATTAGGAGAAGGACAACTAGCATTTAGCTGAATTCCGTAGACATTATCTTTTTCTGGATGATTTTTTATTTCTTCCTCTAACTTTTTAATAAACGCAAAGCATTCTGTTTCTTTTGAAGTTGCAACTTGAACCCACTGTCTTTGCCCTTCTATTTTGAAAGTATCTATTTCGTCCCATATATTTGCTCTTTTTATTAGATTAGTTAAACTTAATACGCCGGTGTAAGAATCCGAAGTAGGTAGACATAATTTTCTAAATGCCCAACAAGTGATATTCTCCATTGAAGCTAGATGAATTTCCATTAATATTTTTGAGAAACTAACTTTAAATATGTATTATTTTAAAAATTTAATTTCTCGATTAAAAACGAACATTAAAATGTCCCCAAGATTTCTTCTGTAAATATACAAAGGAACAAGACTGAACGCAGTTAATAAAACGGCAGCAGGAATGACAATAAACCAGTTCAAAGAATAAAGGCCATAGGAGAGAAAGATAAATCCTATGAAGTTTAATGAATTCCCAGTTAATGCGATGGAGATAAACTTTTTGAATTTCATATCGCCTAGTGCTCCTGCTACACTAGACAAATTTGGTGGGAAAAAATAAAAAAATGCAAAGAGAACGACAAATGAAGTGGTATTCATTTTTAAAAGTCTGAGAAATGCCTTTAGTCTATTTCCCTTCATCTTTGAATAGCTTACTAGGCCCTCTTCTCCGAACTTCTTTGTAAAAAAGAACATAAATGACTGGCCTAAGAACAAACCCCCAATTGTTAGAAGAACTAGAATATAAATTGGAAACAACGCAATCCCTGCAAAGACTACAACACTTGACGGGAGAGAAGTCGAAGCTGTTAATGCCAGTAGAAGCATATATAGAACCATAGAAACATAAATTCCGCCAGAAAATAAAATCCCTAAACTTGTTTCATTAAAATTTATGACTCCAGAAAATAAAAAAAGCAGTAAAGACAAAATAAAGAAAGCGAGAAATATCCAAAGTTTTATTTTTTTAATTTCTTTGTCAGTTATCATAAAATATACTTGTTTTTAGAAGTTATAAATTCTTGCAATTTACAAGATATTCTTTATTGGACAGTTGTACTAAATCGCAAGTAAGTTTATAATGTAACGAGGCATAATATTATAATGACGGACAATCTTATTGCCAGAATCTTTGAAGGTGCTGCAGAGTATGGTGCTTCAGACATACATATTAAGACAGACATGCCAGTTAAGATAAGAGTACAGGGCGTTTTAGATAACCTAACGGATGATCCAGTAGATGCGACGCAGATTAGTTCTATTGTTGAAACATTATTAATTCCTGAAAAAATGAATGAATTTGAAATAGAAAAGCAGACAGATTCTTCTTACAGCTTTGGTGAAAATAGATATAGAGTCAACACTTTTAGAGATGAGAATGGAATTAGTCTTGCCATAAGGACAATCCCTAGCAAAATTAGAAAAGTAGAAGAGGTGGGATTTCCTTATAAGGAAAAAGTTTGGAGAGATATTATCGGACTTAAAAAAGGGCTAGTGTTAGTTTGCGGTGCAACAAACTCTGGGAAATCTACCACTAATGCAGCTCTAATTCAGCGAATAAATGAAACTAGAGGAGAGCATATACTTACAATTGAAGATCCAATAGAATACATTTACTCAGGTGGTCAAAGCATTATTTCACAAAGAGAAATAGGGAGGCATGTAAATTCTTTTGAAAGAGGACTAGAAGCCGCCCTAAGGGAAGACCCAAATATATGGTTGATTGGAGAAATAAAGAATAATGAAACTGCAAAAATTGCTCTACAAGCTGCAAATTCTGGCCACTTAGTTTTTACTACATTACATAGCGGAGACAGTGGGCAAGCTATTTGGGAATATGCATCCAGATTTCCACCTGAAGAACAAGAAGCAGCTAGAAAACAGCTTGCTGACTCACTAAAATATGTTCTCTGCCAGAGACTTATCCCTTATGAATCTGGGCAAAAAAGAACCTTAATTATGGAAGTAGCAAATGTGGGCCATTCTAGTGCTGTAGAAAATATGATAAGAAAAGGAGAATATAATACTATTGTAGATCAAATAAGTAGGGAAAAAGATAACTATTCAATTTCTATGGCTCAACACGCAGCAACATTTGGATTTGAATTAGAAGAATAAATTATGCTTCTATCTTTTCTTCTTTCTTAATTCCAAGTTCTTTTTGTAGTCCTTGTATTTGATCTCTTAAAGCAATAGCGAGTTCAAAGTCAAGTCTTTCTGCTGCTTGTCTCATTTCTATTTCAAGCTCTGGCACAAGTTTTTCTTTTTCTTTATTTGGAATATGTTTTGTATCTTTCAAAACAATAGTCTGCTCTTCAATCGGTCTTTTAATCGTCTTAGGAGTTATCTTATGAACTTTATTATACTCAATTTGTATTTTTCTTCTTCTCTCTGTTTCTTTCAAGGCTTTTTCCATAGAATCAGTAGATTTGTCTGCATAAAGTATAACTTTTGAGTTAACGTTTCTTGCAGCTCTTCCTATAATCTGAATCAAACTTCTAGCATCTCTCAAAAATCCCTCTTTATCTGCGTCTAAAATTGCAACGAGTCCCAATTCCGGAATGTCAATACCTTCTCTAAGTAAATTAATTCCAACCAAAACATCAAACTTACCGAGTCGAAACTGCCTAATTATTTCAGAACGCTCAAGCGTTTTAATCTCCGAATGTAAATATCTAGTCTTTATTCCCTGCGAAGCAAAATAATCTGCAATTTCTTCAGAGAGTTTTTTAGTAAGAGCTGTGACTAAAATTCTATCTCCTTTCTTTATAGTTTCATTAATTTCTTTTATCAAATCTGGCATTTGATTCTTTGTCTTTCTTACTTCGACAACCGGGTCAACTAGGCCAGTAGGTCTAATAATTTGTTCAACTATTTTTTTAGAATGTTCTTCTTCGTATTTAGAAGGAGTTGCGCTCACAAAAATTACATTTTGTTTTTTTAAATATTCTTCAAACTCGTTGAATTTTAAAGGACGATTGTCAAGCGCAGATGGAAGTCTAAACCCATAATCAATCAATGTTGTTTTTCTTTGCCTATCTCCTTCATACATTGCTCCAACTTGAGGAATGGACTGATGGCTTTCGTCTATTAAAATCAAGAAATCATCTCCGAAGTAGTCAAGTAAACAAAATGGTTTATCTCCAGTTTTTCTGTTTTCAAAATGTGCAGAATAATTTTCAATTCCTTTGCAAAATCCCACTTCTCTAATCATTTCTAAATCATACATCGTTCTCTGCTTTAATCTCTGAGCTTCTATTAATCCAAGCTTTGGCAATTGCTGTTCAAGCTCTTTTTCTATTCTTTTTAGCGCTGGTTCAAGTTCACTTTCGGGCGTAACAAAATGTCTTGCTGGAAAAAGAGTGTAGTGTTCCAATATCTGTTTTGTTATACCTGTACTTTTTTCTAGAATACTAATTCTGTCTACTTCATTTCCGAATAATTCAATTCTTACAATATCTCTATCCGAGCCAGGGATTATGTCAATATTTTCTCCTTTAACTCTAAATCTTCCAGGCATAAGTTCCGTGTCGTTTCGTTCATATTGAATATCGATAATTCTAGACATAATTTCACTTCTAGTTATTTTCATTCCTTTGGAGAAATCAATCCTCATTCCAGAGTAATTCTTTGGATTTCCAATACCATAAATACACGAAACCGAAGCTATAACTATAACGTCTTTTCTTTCTATTAATGAAGTTGTTGCGCTAAGTCTAAGTCTTTCAATCAAAGGATTTATCTGTGAATCTTTTTCTATATATTGGTCTTTTGCAGGCATATAGGATTCTGGTTGATAATAATCATAAAATGAAACAAAATATTCTACTCTGTTTTCAGGAAAATACTCCCTAAACTCTCTATAAAGTTGTGCGGCGAGTGTTTTATTGTGTGCCAAAACTAACGTTGGTTTATTTACAGATTTTATAACGTTCGCCATAGTAAAAGTTTTACCCGAGCCCGTAACTCCTAAGAGCGTTTGTGCTTTAATTCCTTTATTTATACCTTCGACTAACTGCTTAATTGCCTCTGGCTGTGAACCCGCAGGTTTATACTTAGAAACTATCTTAAATTTATTTTCCATTTTCTTTAAACATTTCCTTGCTTCTTAAAAGTTTTTGATATGTTATGGCAAATCTGTGCGCTTCATCTCTTATTGCTTGTAGCAACTGTAATCCTTTATCCTTATGTGAAACAGTTATTGGAGAATCTTTTCCAGGAATATAAATTTCCTCAAGTCTTTTCGCTAGCGAGATTACGGGAATCTTTTTATTTATTTTCTTGAGCGCTTCGAGTGCTGCATTGAGTTGTCCGAGTCCTCCGTCGACAACAATTAAATCTGGATAATCTAGAGTTCTAGTTAAGCTTCCAGAATATCTTCTTTCAATAACTTCTTTCATTGCAGTATAATCATCGTTATGTATATCTGCTTTAATTTTAAATTTCCGATATTTTGATTTGTCTGGTAAACCATTATTAAAACTAACCATAGATGCTACCGTGTTTGTTCCTCCCAGATGTGAAATATCAAAACATTCAATTACTCTTGGTGGTCTTTTAAATTCAAGTATCTTCTGTAGTGCTAAAACTCTCTCGCTACCGGCAAAGAAAGTTGTATCTATATTTTTTCTTGCAAGTTCAAGTAAGTCTTTTTTATCTCCTTTTTGTGGAATTATTATCGAAACTTTTCTTCCTGATTTTTTGGTTAAGTAATCTTCTAGCGCAGGATCAACCTCGCTAGGAACAATTAATTCTTTCGGGATTGGAGCAGAATCATAATATTGTGTTAAAAAATCGTTGAAAAAGTTTTCATAATATGCAAAGTTAAACGATTGTTTCTCATCTAAAATTCCCTTTCTAATTGTAAACAATATCAAGTAGACTTCATCATTGCTGACAATATAATTCACAATATTTGCATCAACAGATTTTGTCATTTCAACAATTTGTTTTTCTTTTAATGTTTCAAGTGCTTCAATTTGATTTCTAAGAGTCATAGCATATTCATAATTTGTTTTTGAAGAATGCGCTTTCATTTTTTCAGATAGTTCATTAATTAATTCATCAACTTTACCTTCGAGAATTTTCTTCGCTTGCGTAACTCTTTCAGCGTATGCTTTCTGGTCAATTGTTTTTCTTAGTTGCGGAGAAGCTTTTGTTGTTAAAATTCTAAAATTTCTAGAAACTACTTCTAAGATTAATTTTCTTATAGCACCAGAAACAAATGGACCATAATAATTGCCCCTTACATCTCTGAGCCTTGCCGTCTCAATCCAGGGCAATTTATCTTCGTGTAATAATAAATACGCATATCTTCTTGAGTCTTTCAAGTCGAGGTTATACTTCGGATAATGTTTCTTTATTAAATTATTTTCTAAAAGTAGTGCTTCAACTTCGTTAGTTGTAACCATAATCTCAATATCTGCTATTTGAGACACTAATGACATAGTTTTGCTATCAAGTGCTCTATTAAAATAACTAGAAACTCTTTTTTTTATATTTTTTGCTTTACCAACGTATATAATTTCGCCTTCTTTGTTTTTGTAAACATAACAACCCGGCGATTCAGGTAAGTAAGATATTTCACTTGGTTTAACCATTTTATTTCAACATCTCTTTTAAGAATTTTGCAGTATAACTTTCCTTTACTTTTGAAATCTCTTCTGGTGTGCCTTCTGCAACTATTTCTCCACCGCCATCTCCGCCTTCAGGTCCTAAATCAATTACATGATCAGCTGATTTTATAACATCTAAATTGTGCTCAATAATTACCATTGTATTTCCCTTACTCACTAAATCATTTAATACTTCTAGAAGTTTTTTTACGTCGTGGAAATGAAGTCCCGTTGTTGGTTCATCTAAAAGATAAAGTGTTTTTCCTGTAGATCTTTTTGCGAGTTCTCGCGTTAGTTTTACTCTCTGTGCTTCTCCGCCAGAAAGTGTTAGTGCGCTTTGCCCGACCTTGAGATAACCTAGACC
>JBAXEZ010000033.1:0-11085 GCA_037140195.1 archaeon | reverse complement strand
TATTGAGGATGATTGTACGTTTTTACCATACTCAAAAGATTTAATCAATAAAATAAAAGAATGTAAAAAACTAAAAGATTCATTTAAAATAAATATATTAAAAGAAGGATTTCTGGGTTGTTTGATTGACAGCAACAGCGATAACTTTCTAGAAAATCTTAAGAAAATTATGAAGGAAATAGATGCGGTGATTTTTTTAAAACTTTCAGAAAGAGAACTTCTAAATAGGCAAATCGCCAGAATAACAAATCGTAAAGGACAATACAATGACAAAACAAACAATAAAGTAAATAAGAATTTCCTAAAGCAATTTAAAAAAATAACAAAAAATACAAAGGTAATTTACGTTAGTGCAAAACCTTGGCCAGGAATTATCGCAAAAAATATAATGAAAAGCATAGAAAAGATATAAATAAAGTATACTAATCACTCAATAACATTTAAATATTCCCTTTCGCATTCTCCTAATATGAAAAAAGATCAGGATCAGAGAAAGTTTAAATCAGACACTCGAAACTTAATTGATGTAACATTATTAGGAATCTGTATTACATTTTTTGGTCTGGTGGCCACAATTCGACCAGAACTTCTCCAAAACAAAATATTTACTATTCAATTAGTTCTAACAATTCCTCTTTTTATGTGCGGTTTATTGTCTAGAATAAAGGAAGCCTCATATGTAGACTCGCAAAGATGGGCTAACCTAGTTTTTGTAAGTACTGTTATTGGCTACGGATTTTTCACAAACATTATTGGCCTAGCACTATCATTTATAACTCCAATAGGTATTGCATTAACCTTTTTTGTAACGAGCATTGGACTAAATTGGGTAAGAGCAGGAGTAGTAATTTCCTATGATAAAACACAAACAAAAAGAAGATTAATCAGAGAAATTGCACAGGTAGCGATTATTGTATTTCTAGGAATTCTTCCAGCTATCCGATTCTATTAATTCTCAATAACATTTAAATATTCCGTTCTTGTGATATAATTATGTTTTTCAGAACAAAAAAAGAGCCGATAGATATTCGAGATATTCCTCGACCAAAAGTTAACTTTGGAAAAGCTTTCGTCGCTAAAGATGGGATGGGCTTTGTAGATTTAACAAAAACAAGAAAACTTCCTTCAGAAATCGCAAAAGAAAAAGCACTCGTTAAAACTATAGGGCACGCTTCGCCTTCGACAAGCAGTTCGTCATCTTCCTCATTTAGTTTTTTTGATACTCCGCAAACTCCAACGCCGATGCAAACTTCTTCCATAAATAACTCAGATACTGAAGATTTAATGAGAAAGATTTCTTCACAAATTTCTGATTTAGACACAAAGCTCTACAAGATGGAACAAAGAATTGAACTTTTAGAACGTAAAGCCGGAATTGATAATAACTCTTCAAGTCCTAGCGGCTTTACGTGGTGAAAAGCCGAGCAATTCGCTTTGAGCAAAATTTATTTTTCTTGATCTGCTATTTCTTTTGCGAGATGCAAATTGTGAGTAGGAATAGATAACAGCTCCTCAAGTCCTAGCGGATTTGCGTGGTAAAATTACTTATCCTCCCACGGAACAAGTAAATCAGACTCCACAATTCTAGAAGAATAATCCTTCCTAATTGCTTCGAAGGCATTCCTCGGAACAGACCCATACATACTCGGCAACTGAACTCTGAATTGGAGAGGTGAAGAAAGTTTCATAGAATTATAGTCTATCTGCCCCAAATCTTTATGGACAGTTCTTGGCTCACTCGCGAGAGTATATCTACCATTCAACGCACCAACAAATCCCAACATTTTCTTGTCAGACTCTACTTTTAAATCTTTCAAAGATTTTTCCATAGCCTGAACTTCTAATTTATCATTCTTTCTATACCAACTAGAATACATCTGCCCCAACAATAATGCAAAACATGCAGCACCGAGATGATCGAGATTAGTACTTTTTTCATTAACCAAACTTTTTGCAGAATAGAGTACTGTGTAACCCATTAGCAAACCGTTAGCTAATTCAAACTTAGTTCTACCAGTTGTCCAATTCCAAGCTTGAACTCCTTTGTTTACACCATACATTATTCCCGAATCGATTGTTTCATAAACCCCTTTTCTCTTATGATTATTTTGTTCGTCTGCCATGTTAATTATAAAATACTGCAAGTTTCTATATCGAATTCACGCATAGGGGAATATTTCATATTACCTACGGTGCCTACCTGCTCGGTCTTCAAAGTGTCGTAAAAAGAAAGAATAGATTTAATGTCAGTCGAAGCAATTGTACCTTTGATGGCGCAACCGGAAGAGTTAACAGCGATATATTCTCTTCCTTCAGCATCTTTAATACTTGCTTTTAATTCAGTTTCCTCTAAATGTGAAAGATTCATGGAGGAATCTATAGACTGCATAAACTCTTTAGCCAATTGTCTATCCTTAAAGGACTTATAAAATCCAAAACCTGCAGAATTAATAGGCCCATAACTTAAAACGCTTGGAAGAGTAACCGGACTTGGAAACATGCAATCCATAAAACCGGCTCTTGCACGTGAACCGTTAATTAAAACTGCCCCACCAGAATGATATGCTCGAACATTTTTATGAAAAACACCCTCATGGAAAGTAGTTACGGGTGAAGGAAAAATAGCTAGTGCAGCTAAAACATTCTTTCTAGAACCTTCTAAAGTAACATGCCAATAATTTGTCTGTAAGATGCTTTCGGATCCTGCCATACTAAGCCCTACAGAAAATAGTTTATAAATGTTACTCCTTTAAAATTTCTACAAAATGATCAAATCGGCCAGACTTCCTGCCTTAAATCCCTAAACGCTTTTGTTGCCTGTCCAGATTTACAAAAACCCTGCCGAAATAATCGATTAACATAAGCCGAACTTATCTGTCCAGTTTCCAAAGCATAAAAAATTCTCTCTCCCAAACTATAACCCTGCGTATAAATAAACTCATTTTCAAATTTTTCAGGAAGAGCATTTAATTTTTGAACGGCATCTTCAAATGGAACCTTTTTATTACGTGCTATCTGAAAATAATCAGGTCTTCCATTAAAATCGTTCTTTCTAGAAGGATCTAAAATTTTTGAACCCAAAAATCCAAACATTTCAACAATAGCACTTACAAGAAGCCATTCGTCGGGCATCCTTTTGCCCTTATGAATATTTGAAATGTTAAAATGAACGTAGTGGGAAGCCTCTTCGTTTATATGCTTTGGCTCATTAATATTAAGAACAATAACATTTGCCCCAGTAACAAGAACACTTTGCCCATTTTTCTGAAGAGATTCAATATCCTCACGATAATATTCCGCCAAACCTAAATCTTCAAAATGCCCTTTCCTCCCAAGCCATCTGACCTCCGGATAGTTAGGAACTTCTACATCAAAAATATCTTCTAGCTCATCTATCGCCTCATATGTCCGTTTTTCTAAGCGGGCTTGCCTCTCTACAAACCTCATATGGAGAAAAACAGAGCTAAACAATATTTAAGTATTTCCATACTAGAGAATAAGGTAATTTTATAAATGCTAGAAATTTATTAAGTGCATGGAAAAAAGGGGAAAAACACTTAGACATATAGAACATATCTATCTATCCGTAATTTATCTTATGCTTGCCAGCTTGATTTTTGCTGCAATTTATGCTTATATCTTCAAAAATTACACTATTTTATTTAGCTCGATGATTGTTGGCTTAGTCATATTAATACCTCACCTTTTTAGATGGAAATACAAAATTACAATCCCGTTAGAATTAGAATTAATTGTTCTTCTATTCATTTACGGAACACTTTTCTTAGGCGAGGCTCTTTCTTTTTATAGTATCTTTTGGTGGTGGGATATTTTACTTCATGGAGGTTCCGCTTTAATTTTTGGATTTATAGGCTTCATCATTTTATTTTTCTTATACTCCAGGCATCAAGTTAAAAGTAAACCCCAGATGCTAGCATTATTCTCTTTCTCATTTGCAATCGCAATTGGAGTTGTCTGGGAAATATTTGAATTCTTTATGGATACTACTTTTGGTTTTAATATGCAAGCCTCAGGCCTAGTAGACACGATGGGAGATTTAATTGTTGATACTATCGGAGCAATTATAGCTTCCGCAATAGGATATGCTTATCTGAGAATAAAACACACATTAATTTTCAAAGAAATTGTAACACAAGTGATTAAACAAGAAGAGAAATAAAAAATATATTCTGAAAAATTAAGATCAAAATATCAAATTAGTAACTATTTTATAGTAGCAATAAAGCCAACATTTATAAACCATTTTTCTCCCCAAATTACATGTTAAAAAGTAAAATAGCAAAATATGCAGCAATTGCTTTAGCAGGAGCAACGTTATTAACCGGAGCATTAAAAGGCTGGAATGATTACACTTCTACCCCGCAATACATAGCTAACCACGATTTTCGTTCAACACCAGAAAAATGGGGAATAAAAAGAATATTACGTGAAACAACAGATAGAAATCTTGAAAGAGTAGAATCTAGCAGAGACTTAGAAGAAATTCTCTCTAGAGTAAATTTTAAAAAAGAAAACATAGAAAAAATAGAATTAGTAAAATCTACAGAAACCAGTTATATAAGTCCTGAAACTAATCCTCAAATAACAAAACGAATAAAAATATTTGGAAAAGACTCTATATATCATCTTTTTACATTTATTAACAGCCCTTATTTAAAAAAACAAGAATTACAAATTAGTGCTCCTCAAACAGCAAATGAAATAAAAACAGAACAGACAGAGAAAATTAATGCTTATGTTGTAAAAAGCTTGGGTTCGGTTACACTAACACTATACAGAATGAATCTAAAAGACGGAAGAAGCGGAGTCGTATCAAGCAAACATGAAGTCGCTTGCTCTGGGCTAAATAATATGAAAGTGGTAATAACTCCTACAGAAAAAGGATACACAGCAGAAAAATCACCAAATCCCGATCCAATCTTTTATAGTACAACAGGAGAAAGAATTTCTAAAGTAGATGCACTATCAATAGAAACTCTGCATGGTGCACTCAGAGAGTATACTATAAAAAATATTGGAAAAGAAATTGAGAACATTGGTAGAAACGATCAAGAAGTAATGAAAGCCATTAACAAATGGAGAGATAGAGAAGAAACAATAACGCATGGAATCTGCATGCTGTGGGTTCAACAGTATAACCAAGATAGACAATTAAAAATGAGCCAGAAAGAAATGGATGATCGGTTCAAATTACATAATCACATAAACGCATATAGACATGTAAACAGATTCTCACCAATAGTTCAACAAATCGGCCCTGCAAAAGCAGTAGAATTATATGCAACAAATCCAGAAGGATTATTCAGAGAAATTGAAAAGAAGTAGAATTCTAAATACTAACCCTTAAAAATATTCAAAACAACAAATACACATATAGATATATTAAACCACCATAATCTTTAAATAATAGAATTAATCTAAAAACAAATGGCTTTTGAATATGGGCAGATTGTAGAAATAAGCAAATCGGGAGTTTCAGATTTTCTACTCTGGAATTATGCAATAGATTTTTTATCTACAGAACTTCCAAAATTTAAGTCATCTAATCCTGCTGAATTTGAAGACTGGTATGCTCATTTAAATCCAGACACTGAAAGACCTCCAGTTAACAAAATTCTACAAGGAAAAAAAGAGAGTAGCTCTGTATGGAAACAGCCCTATCAAATACTTTATCCCGAGAGTTTACAAAATAGAATAACTTCTTTTATAGATTCCTCCTCAAGAGATCTTGATTCTAGACCGCATGTAGGCGTAGTTTTTAGGTCATCAGATGAAAGAGGAATCAGAAGAGACGAGATTGTGGTTCAAACAACAGAATTATATCCGCTTGAAAATATAGGTCAAGAATCCGAAAGCACATGGGGCGGAGCAAAAAATAGACACATTGGGTGGAACTCATTTAAAGTAATTGATATGGGTACAATAAAATCAGCTCATTATGAATTTGAAGTAAACCCATCTTCCATAGAAACACTAGTCGCACAAACCATGAGAGAAAAGGCAAAATTAAGCGATCCTTTTTTCCAACACCTACAATCAAACCCCTATACAAGAGCTCTTTCATCGAGAAGAGCAAGCATGCTCGGACATTTAGCCGAATCATTAAAAGACGGAGGAAATAACTTGTATCCAATAATAGCTAACCACGATAACTCCCAATTTTTTCCATCTCCAAATACGGGATATTTTCTAGTAATTAAGAAAGAAGAAAAGGCTTTGGCTTCATTCGGAAAATTAATGAAACTTGCAAATCGCGAAAAAATAAATGACCCCGAATCTCTTCTAGAACTAGCACTTCTAGGAAAAGCATGCTCGAGAGGAGAAAATACACTTTATACAGTATTTGAATTAGCGCAAGACTCAATTAATGAACTCTCAAAAGAAACACCTACAGAAGTAGAATTAACTGGAAAGGCAACACAAAATCCAAAAACACATCAAGAATTTGCAGACCTCCAAATAATAGGATATGATTAAGTTTATAATATACTTCTTCTAAAGAAATTTATGCCAATCGAAAATCTAGAACAAAAAATGCTTGCGTATGCATTGAAAAATGCCGTAGAACACGAAGGCAAATGTCAATCTGGCGCAGTTCTTAATCCCTTATTTCACGAAGGTCTTGAAAGAGATAAAGTAAAGGACGTAATGCCTAAAATTAACGAAATCGTAAAAAGAGTTAATTCTATGACTTTAGAAGAACAAGAAAAAGAACTTGAAGAAGCCGAAAAATTAATTTCACACAGAAAAGAAAGAGTTGGACTTCCAGAATTAGAAGATGTACCGGCAACAGGAATAATTACAAGATTTTCGCCATCTTCTAGTGCATCAGCCTTTCACATCGGCCATATTTTAACTGGAATGCCTTCAAGCTTATATGTAAAAAAATATGGTGGAAAACTATACCTAAGAATTGAGGATACAAATCCAGAAAAAACAGTTCCTGAATGTTATGAATCTTTTCCTAAAGAAGCAGAATGGATTTTTGGAAATATAACAGAACATTATGCACAATCAGACAGAATGCTAGTATACTACAAATTCGCAGAAGAACTAATTGGAAAAGGATTTGCTTTTGTTTGTACTTGTGTAAAAGAAGAAGAAACTGAAGAATCGAACGAACCAGAAGTTCACAAAATAAGAGAACCTTGCAAATGTAGAAATAATTCTGTAAAAGATAATCAAGAAAAATGGAAGAAAATGCTAGACTCGAAAGGATTCAAAGAAGGCGAAGCAGTTCTAAGATTTAAAACTTCTTTAGATTCTAAAAATCAAGCACTAATAGACTTCCCATTAGCAAGAATAAATTTAGCAAAACATCCACATGTAGGAAATAAATATAGAATTTGGCCACTAATGAATTTGTGTGTAACTTACGATGATATAGAACAAAAATGCACGCATATTATTCGAGCGAAGGAACACAGAGACAATGCCCTAAGACAAGCAATGATTTTTGACGCACTGAAAATAAAATTACCACACACTTACTTTTTAGGAAGATATAAATTCACAGACTTAGAAATTTCTAAAACTAAAATAACTGAAAGAATAAAGAAAGGCGAATTCACAGGATGGGATGATATAAGATTACCTTTAGCAAGAAATTTCAAAAAGAGAGGATATCGGCCAGAAGCCTTCGCGAAAATGGTAGAACAGAGAGGATTAAGTGAAGTAGACAAAGTAATGACTCAGAAAGACTTTTTTGCCGTATTAAACAATTTTAACAGAGAAATAATAAAACTAATATCAACCGAAGTTGAATTCTCAGAAAAGAAATCTAAAGACACTCCAAATGCTTACACTCTTTTAATGGACGATGCTTTAGAAAAGAAAATTTATACAAAGGAAAAATTAGAAAATGAAAAGATTTATTTTTTAAAAGATGTCGGCTTTGCAAAACTTAACGATAAAACTCTTTGGTTCTGCCATAGCTAAGTAAACATAAATTCTCTGTGGCTGACTCCGGTTTGCTCATAACTAAAGTTCTTTAAAAGTCTTTTAATTTAGAAAATTTCTTTCTTAACCTTTTCCCACTGCTCTTCAAGCGTACCTTCGCAACCATTCTTTTTATTAGGAGTTTCCTTAGGAGTTCTATTACGACTAGTATTTTTTCTTTCTTCAGCACGTATTATATAATCTGCAACATGATAGCCGCAAACCGCCCCGCCCTTAAATCCTGCAGAATATGCCGGAACAGCAACAAGACCCATCATAAAAAGATCTAAAGCGCCACGACCAATAAAGTTAGTAATATGCAATGCATCATTGAGAGTACTACCAATTTCATATCCTCCCCAAACAGTAGCCACTGTAGCTCCAACGCAACCAACAGCAGAGCCATAAAGCATACTTACAAAAAGCCTAGCGTCTCGTGTACTTACCATAACAAGACTTGTTTAATCGCCTTTTTAAATCTTTCTGCTTTATATCATTTTAAAGTGGTAACAAAAGCAAAAGACTTAAATATCCTGAAAACCAACACACTCTAATGAAAAATGACAGAAACACATGTAGGAATATATGAAAGACTAGCAATATATCGAAAAGCAGAAGTTGCACTTAGAGACTTCTTTTCTGCAACAAATTACTGTCTTCCAAACTGTCTCCAAAGCAAAGAGAAATGGGGTAGACCAAAAAATATAGGTTGCTGCAACGGAAATGCATTTGAATTTTTAAAAGGAAAAAAAGATGCAGAAACAAGAAAGACAATAAAAGAATTCAAGAGATTACAAAAAGAAAATGCTGCATGTCAAAATCATAGAGAAGGAGAATGTGATTATCATTCTGAGACTGGATGTCAAATTGAAAGATATCTAAGCCCTCTATGTCTGGGATTCGTTTGTTCACCATATTCGATTCACTTAAAAAATCAATATCACATTATGTATAGTTCATACGGGGCAATCTCCTTACTCCAAGGAATACTTGAAGGTAGAGAAAAGCTAGAAGAAGTTAACGTATGGTTAACAAAAGTAAGAAAAGCAACTGAAAGAGTTAAGCAAGAACAAAATAAAAAAGGAGAACTTGAGGAAATAGTGATATAAAATGACAGAAACACAAACACTCACTCCCGATGCAAGACTCGCAATGTATAGAGAAGCAGAAGTTGCACTTAGAGAATTTTTCTCGGTTGATAACTATTGCCTAGAAAATTGCATTACGCAAAAACATTCAAAGTTTAATTCATTTGGAACTCCAGGAAGACTTGGATGCTGTACACATAACTATTTTCAATTCTTAGAAACAGAAATGGACGCTCTTTCAAGTGAAACAATGAAAGAATTCAAAAGACTACAAAGAGAAAATGCCACATTTGAAAGAAAAGAAGAAAACGAATGTGAATGCCATTCCGAAACTGGATGCACAATTAAGCAATACCTTTCCCCAATCTGCCTAGGATTCATTTGTCCACCACATAGGAACTATTTAGAAACAGAATACAAAGTTGACTATTCTCCAAACACCAGATCTAGACTAACTAGAATTCTTTATGGATCTGAAAATGAAACAGATTTTATTAATTGGTTAGCTAAGCTCAAAGAAGCAACTGAAAGAGTTAGAAAAGGAGAAGAAAATCAAGATTCCAAACAGGAGGTAATCAAATTATAAAATGGCAGAAAGACCAAATGTAGAAGAAAGACTTGCAATGTATAGAGAAGCTGAAGTTGCACTTAGAGAATTCTTTTCCGCCGACAAATATTGCTTAGAAAATTGTATTAAACAAGAATTTTCAAAATTCAGAACATGGAACAGCCCAGGAAGACTCGGCTGTTGTGACCATAATTATTTTGAATGGTGTCTAGAACCGAATTATCCAGGTTCGAGCCAAACGTTAAAAGAATTTAAGAAATTACAACAGGAAAATGCTACCTGTCAAGTGCACAGAGAAGGAGAATGTGATTATCATTCTGAGACTGGATGTCAAGTTAAACAATACCTTTCTCCTATCTGCTTAGGATTTATATGCGTCTCACATATCCAATATCTAGCAAAAACCTACGGAATCGAGTATTCTGAAAAGACAGGCAACAGACTAGGAGGAATTTTAGACGGTATCGAAACGCAAAAAAATCTGAATATTTGGTTAACCAAAATAAGAAAAGCAACTGAAAGAGTCAAGAAAGGTAAGAGAAAGCAAACCAAAAATCAAAAGGTAATTGAAATATAAAATGACAAAAAAACAACCAGCCGAAATTAGCACTGAAGAAAGATTAGTAATGTATAGAACTGCAGAAAGTGCTCTAAAAGAGTTATTCTCTTTAGAGAGTTTTTGTTTAGAGAGTTGCATCTCCCAACCAGGATCGCTATATCCTGCATGGCCACCTAGAACCATTCCAGGAAGACTTGGTTGTTGTAATAAAAATTACTTTGAAATGATGCGTTCAGTAAGCGAAGGAACTCCTACAACACAAAGGTTTAAAGAATTACAAAAAGAAAATGCTACCTGTCAAGCGCACAGAGAAGGAGAATGTGATTATCATTCTGAAACTGGATGCCAAGTTAAATGTTATAATACTCCAATTTGTTTAGGCTATGTATGTGATCCCTATAAATACCACCTGAGTAGAAATTACCAAGTTAACTACACTTGGGAAGTAGTAGACAAATTAGAAAAAATACTAAAAAAAGGAATGTCCAACGAAGAATTTGAAAAATGGTTAGTTAACATCCAAAAAGCAACTGAAAGAGTCAAGAAAGGTAAAAAAAAGCAAAAGGGAAACCAGGAAATAATTGAGGTATAAAAATTATCTCTCGCCAAAATATTCTCTCATTCTATCTTGTGAAACAAAAGCATAATTCGTTCCAATTTTCATCTTTGCATTTCCCTCATCATAGCTTAGAAAAACAGACTCGACAGAATTTGTGTATCCTAAGCCTCTTGCAAGCTCGCTAGAACTTCCTTTTGCTTTATCATAACATTTATTCATTAAACTATAAACTCCCTCTGAATCTCTTTCATCAAATTGTCGAACTTCCGCAAAAACATTCAAATCATCTAGTTTAGTAAGCAATGCTTCACTTCCAATGAGCGTAGGCTGAAAAGACAAACACACTAGCCAA
>JBAXEZ010000032.1:0-11219 GCA_037140195.1 archaeon | reverse complement strand
TTCAAATACGTCGAATATTAATCCTGTTTTACCATTCTGCACAATTTCTTTTCTAGATTTTGTATGTACCGTGTTTATTGTAATAACGGGTAGGCCGAAAGCCATTGCTTCAAGCAAAGAGAATCCAAACGTATCTATAGCGCTCGGATACAAAAACAAGTCTGCTGTTGCTAGCAGAGAAAAGAGTTCTTTCTGAGGGATTAGCCCTATAATTCTAATATTAGTATATTTTTCTTTTAATTCATTAGGAACATCAGAAACAACGATTCCTTCAATATTGTGCTTCTTCGTAAGTCTCTCCAAAACTTCCAAAGCTATCCTTCCCCCTTTAATATCAAAATATCTTGCAACAAATATAATTTTTAATTTTTTATTGCTCTGCTTAGAAGAACTGACTCTTTTGTGCGCTAGTTTTCTAAGATTCTTAATTTCTGGAACTGCAGGATAAACGACTTCTAATTTATCCTTTATCTCTGGAAAAACTTTCAATATTTCTTCCTTTGTGCTTTCAGACCAAGGCATAATTTTTTTGCAGTTTTTTCTCAGAAGAATTTCTCTTACTTTATTTCTGCCACGAGTAGTGTTCATTCCTGAAATTCCCATGCTCCAAACCCCCTCCATATCTGCAACCCAAGGTTTATCCGTATTTTTACTAAGGCAGTGTGCACAGTGTATTAATGAATATTCTCCCCTTGGGCTTAAATGTGCATTCGGAATTGCAAGATTAAATAAATTTGTAGCCATTCTTATATTTCTTTTTAGAAAATTAGAAAACCAAAAAAATTTCTTGGAAGTTATTACTCCTTTTTGATTTGCAACATTAAGATATTCTGCTTCCGGAGGAGGGGATTGAATTAAATATTTATAGTAGGGGCTGTCTGGAAATTTCCACGGATATTGTAGATAAATTTTCATTTCAAGACTTCTAACTCATAATAAATTTCTGCAGCCGGGAAAATCCACGCAAAAAATCTGCAATAAGTTCTATGATTTAGATTTATTAGGGGATTAAAAAGCCAATTCATTATCTTAGAAGAGCCTATTCCAAAGGTAAGTTTAACTTTTTTTACATTAAACATATTCCCCTTAGCATTCACTTCATGGCTATAATTTCCACGATTAAAATATCCAAAAGTCCATGGGCTAAAGAATCTTACCTGAGTCGGGTCATTAAATTGCCCCCAGGCAGAATAGAAAGGTGTACGGATAAGTATTTTTCCCCCTTTCTTTGAGATTCTATGTAATTCATGAACAAGAGGTATAAAGTTAACTACATGCTCTAAAACATGGTTAGCAAGTATTTCTTCAAATTGATTTGTCTTAAAAGGCAAAGGTGTTTTTTCTAAGTTCCAAACAACATCGGGCTTTACTTCCTTAGAACCGTCGAGGTTAGTATATCCTTTCCGCTTATCGTTTCCACAACCAATTTGTAACTTCATCTTAAAATCTCCACCACTTTCTTACTGACACCTTTATTTCCATAAGGATTAGCAAACTTTCTTATTTTAAAATCTTTGGATAGGTACTCTTTAATCTTTAGTTTAGTTTTTTCAACATCGAGTTTACTCAAAAATTGAAAATTACTGGCGAGTCCCTCTTGTCTCTCTGTAGCTTTTCTAAGTATTACACATGGTTTATGGAAAACCAAACTTTCTTCTTGCATACTTCCTCCGTCGCAAACTATTAAACTACATTTAGACATTTGATAAACAAAATAAATATAATCTTTGGGTTCAGTTAAAATAATATTTTTGTTTTTTTGTAATTCTTTTAATAATCCAAATTTTTCAAATTGTTTTTTTGTATTATCATGAATCATAAAATAGCTCTTAATAGTTAAAGAATTAAATATTTCAATAATTTTTTCAAGTCTTTTTTTATTATTTATATTTTCATGTCTATGAATCGTAATTAATGCAAATTTATTGTCCGAAATAACCTTTACTTTCCTTTGTTTGGCAATTTCCAGTGAAAAGTAAATAGAATCAATTACGCTGTTTCCTGTTAAAATTATTTTTTTATTTTTATATCCTTTAACATTGTTAACTGCTCGTGGAGATACTGCCAAAATTATATCCGAAAAATAATCTGCAAATTTTCTGGAAATTTCTTCAGGGAATGGTTCAAATAGGCTTTCACTTCTTAGGCCCCCCTCCAAATGTACATTTGAATATTTTTTTCTTACGTTCATTAGTTTAGAAGAGCCAATTGCAGCCGAAAGCGTAGTCATTGTATCTCCGTGGTATAAAACATATCTTAGGTTTGGAAGTTTTTGTAGTTCATGTCTAATTTTAAAGATTATTACCAGATTCCAGAGAGCAGCTTTAACCTTCTTAGTATCGAACTTTGAGCTTGTTTTCGGCTCTTCCGTTAAAACAGCATCTGGTTTCTTTACTCCAAACTTTTCACAAAAGTCCCCTAAAGAATGTTGGCCAGTATGGATAAAATAGTAGGGGATCTTCTTCTTTTGTAATTCTAACATTACTGGAAAAGTTTTTATCAGTTCTGCTCTAGTACCTATCACAAAAGCAAGTTTATACTCTTTAAAATCTTTATTTACCATCTTATCTTATAAATTTTAAACCATCTAATTCGCCATATCCGCCATTCTCAGCCATGAATTCTTCATTAGTAAGAATATTTGTAGGATACTCCACTTTCCACGTTTTTAGAGGAGCTCTTAACCCTTGGAAATAAACAAACTCTCCTAAATCCATTCCTTGCGACTTCAGGGCCTTTACTATATAATCATCCTCACTATGCGCAACTTTTATAGTGGGATACTGATCATATACATCATTCATTAAATATAGCCTTGCAAAGAGCCCTTGTTGTACCCTATTCGACAAGTAAATTCCTGCGCCCAGATTATCCGAACTAACTCCTCCGCTAGCATCTTGTATTAATGAAGGGATTATCATAAATGTAGCATTAATTCCTGTTTTAAAATCCATTATTTTTCCATCTAAATATACATATCTCATTGGTAATTGATATTGTTTATTATTGTAGACAAATACTGCTGTAGGTTGTTTAAACTGTACAGTTTTATTTGCTGTAGAATAATCCATAAAAATTCCTAAGAAATAAGACTTATATGTTGGTAATTCATATTGGTCATATGTCGGACCTGGTAAAAAGGTCCCATTATAATTAATATCTTCATCAACAAAGGTGCTACCAACATAAACTCTTTTTACTCCACTAGCTGTTTCCGTAGTTTGCTTCAAATCTGTTACCAAGGTAGGTAATGAAGAGTATCTATCTTGCTGTTTATCTCCACCAATTTTAGAATATGCAGCATATTTTCCTAAATCCGTAGGGTCAATCAATAAATAGGAAACGTTATGAGTTTTCATAAAACTTAATGCTGTCTCAGGTTTCGGAGTAGTTAACACATATCTTCCCATTAAATGGTTCCAGTAAGGATTGTTATTCCCTCCATCCAATATTGTGGTCCTATTGGACATTGTCTGTATTTGATATCCATAATCCCACCAATGAGCAAAAAGATCATTGCTTTGAGTGTTATTTCTTGCCCACCCCATCATTAATTGCCATTGATTATCTGCAATTGGGCCCATATTTGCAGCACTATACTTAGTTATTTTGTAATTCCCATAACTACCGGTCATCAAGGGGTTTCCAAATAAAGATATTAGTACTATAAAAAAAGAAATTATCCCTGCTAAATAAAGAATATATTTACTTGTGGAATCTTTAGTATTTTTTGCGTACTCATAAAATTTAATAACAGCATAAGCTACTGCAAACGCAACAAACGTATAGATAACAAAAATAACTCTCACTGCCGATCTTGTAGATAGTAACATAACAAACATCCAGGAGAATAAGAAAGCGTTTACCGCAGATATTCTGAACTTATCATTGAAATAAAGCCAAGCAAAATATACTACAAAGATTCCAAAAGAAAGTAAATAGGCTGCTTGGCTTATAAGGTTTGTTCCATTAAACAGGCTAGAGGGAGAGGTTCTGCTGAACATCATTCCTAAAATAGCTACTGTCCAAAGTACAACAAATCCAATTCTATGTTTGAATGAATTAATTGCTCTGCTAGTTTCTATGCCTACAAAAATCATTCCCAAAACAAACAACCAAAAGATAACGGAAGTGTATTGTGCCATTAAATCAGTTATATATGGCTGAGCGTAATACGCGACAGTTAAGCCTACTCTTCCTAGGCCCATAGGGAATAAAACTTGGATATATACTGAGTGTAACATCTCTAGTGGGCTTTTCCCAATCAATATTAATCCTATCATCCCTAAAACAATTGTAATTAAACCAGAATAAATAAGTCTCCATTTAGACTTAGCAAACAAAATCTTCTTTTCATATTTCAAAACTAAAATATCAACGATTGCTAAAGCAATGATAAATGGAGCAATAATACCATAGTTACTTAAGAACTTAGAATACATTGCAGACAAGGGATATCCAAATAAAGGCATCATCAAAATAGCTGATAAAATTAAAAGAACATAGAATCCTACAAACTTAAATTTTTTGTTTATATCTTTTCCTTCAATTCCAAAAAGGAAATAAATAGCAGAAGCAAAAGAGATAATCATTAAAACGAAGCTAGATGCTCCTGACCAAGAGAAGAAAGAAAATGCAAAACCTATTCCACTCAAAATTCCCCACATGGCAGTCTGTTTCCAACTCTTTTCAAATCTACTCAACGAAACTACAAAAATCAACATTGCCAAGAACATAAAAGGCATACCTAGTGCTTCGTGGCTTGAAACTCCTGCTGTATTTCTACTTAAATAAGAAGGAGAATATGCTAAAAGAGCACTAGCAATAACTGCTCCTATTTTAGACTTTGATAGATACCAACATAATGCAAAGAAAATAATTAGTCCTATTGCAAACGCAACAACTGGATATAAAACATCTACTCTATCTAATGTTATTTCAGAACCGAATAAATGAAGTGTTTTATACGAAAAAGCCAAAGCTTTTGGAAGCATTTCTTGGGCAAAGGTTAAATTCATACCGGGATTTCTCATAGTATCTACGCCATCAATATTTCCTCGATCAATCAATGTCTGCGCAACCCTTAACTCATAACAGGCATCAGGATCAGAAGGTAAATATTTTCCATTAGTAGCATCAACTAACTTATCTAAATTTCCCAGTCTTATATATGTTGAATTAATCAAGATAACTAAAAATAAAATAATTGCTAAAGCTATCTGAAATTTTTTATTCATTATAACTCCCTTAACAAAATCAAAAACTTCTCTTTTTCCTTTTTTAGCCATCCCTGTACTCGGAAAACTCCGTTTATAAACATTTTGAATAAATAATAACTAAAGACGAGGTATTCCTAGTTACATCATAAAAAGGCCAATAATTATAAAAATAAATTGTATTAAATAGATGAAGTAAACTACATCATTTTCATAAACTTTCTTCTTAAATTTAGACAAGAACCAAATAGAAAAATGAGTCAATCCATAAATTTTGTCATAAGGTAATTTTAAGCTTCCATCTTTTTGTGGTATCCCAAAGGATTGTTTTCTAGGGGGTTTCATTCCTCCACGAGTTTTTAAAATCATTTCAATTATAAATGGAATGAAAACAATCACTGCAATTTTTTCAAAGTTTCCGAGTATTGCCATAGTTCCAATTAAGGCACCGACTGAGTAAGTTAATACATCTCCGGGGAATACTTTAGCAGGGGTTCTATTAAATATCCAAAAAGCAAATAGGGATGCAACCATACATAATCCGACAAGTCCTAACCAAGCAGAACCCGTAGAATATGCAACATAGCTTAAGAATCCTACAACTAAAACTCCTAACCCTGCCTCCAGTCCATTAAATCCCGCAAGGAAGTTATAGACGGTTGTAGTAGCTGCGATAGCTACTGGAATTAAAATTAGTGGATAAATCCAACCCAAATTAACGGTTCCTAAAAAAGGAATGGAAATTGAACTTTCCCCGGCATTAATCACGATCAATGGAATAGCAGCAACGATTGCAAGCAAAATTCTCACTTTAGCAGATAGCCCTCCATGATGCCATCCTAAAAAATCATCAACTAACCCTGCTATTCCTGCAATAGTTATTACTGTTAGTAAGGCAAATATTTGCAGAGTAACATTTACCGTACCTAGATCTAAATTATTCTTAAAAAATGTTCTAATTGCAATATAAACCAGAACTCCTAGGAGAAAACCTATTAAAACAATAATTCCTCCAGAACCTGCGACGTTTTTCGGCTTACCGAATTTATTCATATCTTCCCAAACAAGATTAACTTTTCTACATTTAACTATCCAACTAGCTAAACCAAAAAAAGTTACTACAAAACTAATTATTATAGCTATTAACACTGAAATTTCTATCATCTTCTTTTTAAGAAACTAATACTTTTAAATTTATAGTTCTTCAAGAATTTTTTCAGCACTAGCAATTTCGGCCATTCCGCCCTTCTTACTGCAATAATTGCAATTTTCGGGCTTTTTTTCTTTCTGCGTTTTGTAACCACAATAGTTACATCTGTATATTCCCATGAATAGAACACTAAATTAGCCTTTAAAAGATTTTTTATACTCTAGTTTAGAAGAAACCCATAATAGTTGGAGTAAAATAAACCTCAATAACGGCAGAAACAAGCAAAATTAGCAAGGCAATAACAACCAAAACAATTGCATCTTGAAGGATGTTCCATTTTCTCTCGCTATCCATATCTTTTCTAATAATTGCAACAGAGACAATTCCTCCTCCCAAAGCTGCAATAAAATAAGCCGCAATTTCTGGAAGTCCATGGATCATATACCTTAAAATTCCTAAGGGAAGTTCAGTTAGTCCGCCCTTAGCAAACATTCCAATCGCAGCGGCAATTACCGATGCATTCCAAACTAAAATAAAAATTGCTCCGGCCCCGAGCGCAAGAGAAAATGCTAACACAAAAATCAAAACAGAAACGTTATTCGCAAAAATACCTAAAACCATCCCTGTGTTATTTGCTGCGTTCCCAGTAATTATTCCGTTATCTTTTAAACAACTTTCATAATTTTGAGGGCTATTTATGGAGCAGAAAACTTCTATTTGTGCATTAAAATTATTTGCACTTTGGCCAGGTAATAGAATATATCCTATCGAAAATCCAACAATAAATCCAAAAAATAACCACATCAATGCACTAAGTGCTTTCCAATGTTCTTTTACTAATCTTCCTTGGTCATCTATTTCTAAGTCTTTACCTTCTTCTAATTTAATAATATAGTACATAAAAGGTAAACAAGCAATAACGGTAAACATAACTAGCAGTATTCCACTATACTTTGAAAGAGTTGTATCTCCAGAAAAAACAAAGCTCACTAAAAATAATGCAAGTGCAGAATAAATTAGTCCAATAAAAAACATCTCCCATGGTTTTCTTTCGGCCCTCTTTGGTTTCATAATCATCTCTAACATAACAATAGCTAACAAATCAGACTTATAAATCTTGGGGAAACATTTTTATAATCAATTTAATATACAATCATATGAAAAAAGAGGAGAGAAATTTTGAACTAGTTGAAAAGATAATTCAGGATATAAAAGATATAAAAATCCAAGGTGCAAATAATATTGCAATAAATGGGATTAAAGCTGCAGCTATCGCCTCTGACAAAAAGGTCATTAATGAAATCGCAAACGCACGACCAACAGAGCCCTTGCTGCAGAACGCTATAAAGATTATCTCTGACTCTAAAAATCCTACACACAAAGCAACGCGATTAATAAGATACATTGAAGATTCTAAAGGTAAGATTGCTCATATGGGGTCTAAGTTAATTAAGCAAGATATGAACGTTTTTTCTCATTGCCATTCATCGACGGTAATGGATATTTTTAAATATGCAAAGAAATTTAGAAAGATGAATTTTACAGTATATACTTTAGAGGTAGAACCTCTACTTCAGGGAAGAATGACTGCGGAAGAATTAGCAAAATATGGAATTAAAGTAATAGTTTTTCCAGACTTGGCAGCTGAAGCGGCTCTTAAGAAATGTGAGATTTTTTTATTCGGTGCAGATGCATTTCTAAAAAAAGGAGTCGTTAATAAAATAGGAACAGAATTGCTATGTGATGTTGCAAACGAATATCATATCCCCACCTATTCTTGTGGAGTTTCTCTTAAATATGCTCAGAACGTGAAAATAGAATCTCGTTCTGGAAGAGAAGTTTGGGACGAAAGAAACAAAAGAATTACCGTCGTAAACCCTGCTTTTGATTTTACAAAAAGAAAATATCTTACTGGCGTAATTTCGGAACTAGGAATCTTGGACTATAAGAGCTTTGTAAAAAAAGCGAAGAAAACTAAAGATATTTTGAGTAAATAATACTAGAAAGTATTTTAAACTTCTCTTCTTCTTAGTAATAATGGACGTTAATATTCTTTCAATCGAGTTTGAGTTAGGTGATAAAGAGTTCTCTTCAAAGTCTGTAGCTGATAAGTTTGGGCGAGGGGAAGATTACTTACAGAAAGTTGGAACAAAGAAATTGTATAAACTAAGTAATAAGTCTATTGAGGAAGTAGCTACTATTGTCTCGAACAAGGCAATTATTTCTGCAAAGATTCATAAAGGTGATATTAAAGCAATTTTTGCAACCACTTGCTGTAATACTTGTGAATTTCAAATGCCTGGATTGGCTAGCATAGTAGGAAATAAACTGGGTCTAGAGAAGATACCTATGATTACACTAAGTATGGGGTGTGCCGGAGGAGTCCACGCACTCGAGTCGGCATTTAATTTTCTTATTAAAAGAGAGAAAATAGATAAAGAAAAAGGAAGCGTCTTAATTATTGCGGGAGATCAGTTTAGTCGCGCCGCAGGAGATTTTTCTAATACGAAGGCAATTTTTAGTGACGCTATTTCAGCTACAATAATCAGTAATTCTAAAAAAGGAAGCTATAAGCTATCTAACGTTAGAAGTTCTAATTTGTCAGGTAATCTTCTTTCAATGAAAATTCAGAACCCTATAGCAAACAAAAAGATAGAGGGCGTTTTTTTAATGGAAGGAAAAGAAGTTTTAAAGTTTGCTTCAGAGCAGGTTCTTCCGGAGGCCTTAAGGTTGGCGAAAATCAGCAAGATGAATTCCAATCTATATATTATTCCTCACCAAGCTAGTGGGATTGTTGTTAATTCAATAAAAGAAAAAGCAGGTTTAACGGATGAGCAATTTTATTCACTAGGTGTTGGAAGATATGGAAACACGACAGGAGCATCCGTTTTTATAAGTCTAAAAGACGTAATAGAGAATAATCTGGCAGATAAAAGAGATATTTTACTAATTGGCTTCGGAGCAGAACTTGCGGTAGGTATAGCACTATTAAAAAAAGTTTGAGTAAATAAAATTTAAGTTCTATCAGTTAGATCTCTTCTCTTGCTAGTATCTCTGGATGGGGGTTGTTTAAAATCTTCGTATCCTGGGAAAAGCAAGAACTGCAGGTTCTGCATAAACTTTATTTTCTTTTGGCAATCTAATAATTCCCCTAGTTCTATTTCTTTCTTCAACCATTAAATTATATATCCATGACGGAATCATTGTAAGTATAACCTATTTACGCCATCTTCAAAACTTTTCTATAAACCAAACTAAAAGCTATTGATGAAATAATATAATACCAAAGCCATCCTGGCAAAATAACAGTATATGTATTTTTAATCCAGCCTAAAAGAAGTAAAAATGGAATAAAAGTAACTAGTAATGGTTTAAATGAAGACTTCATCATAGTCATAGTAATCTGTAACATCTCGCTCTGTAACTCCTCAAATAACTTATCTCCGGGTTTACATTTCTTCAAATCTTTTTGAACTTGTTTTTGTCTTTCTTTTAAACTTTTAAGATGTACTTGATTAGTCATCCATTTTGTAACTAATGAAGAAACTAAAGTTACTACTGCAGATAAAATTATAATTGAATACGCTGGATAAAGGGTTATTAGTGCGGTCAAATCCATCATTATACTCCGAACATTCCTCTAAACGCAGGGTTCATATCTACCGCATGCTGTTGAGCAATATTTTGATATAATTGGTATAAGATCATAACTGCGAGTAAGATTGCTGTACCGCCAACCATTGCACCAAATAAGTCTGCTATCGATGCAAGTAACCCAATTGCAGCACCACCCATAACTGTTAACGAGATAATGTATCTGTTCAATATAGACTCTAAAACTCTTTCATCTTTTCTAAATCCAGGCATACTCAATCCAGAGTTAAGGATATTCTTTGCCTGATTAGATGCATCTTGTCCAGAGGTTTTCATCCAGAAATAAGCAAATAATATACAGAATATTGTGTAGAATAGGATATGTCCTATTGCTTGGACTGCATTAATCCATCTAAAACTTCCAGTAATTATTTCTTGTAATATAGGGGTAGAACTTATCCAGTAGGAAAGTCCCGAAACTGGAGTCCCGTTAGAAAATCCTCCTAACCATGTTGCATGCCCTAGCCAATTCTGAAATAAAGATGCAATTAGTTGAATATTAGCTGAAAGTGCTGAAACTAAAATAACCGGTAAAACACCTGTGTAGAAAAATTGTAATGGCCATCTAACTCCCTGTCCTCGGAGTCTGTCAAATGACAAGGGGATTTCTGCCTTAAGTGATTGTGCCCATACAACAAGTAAAAATAATACAGCCGTAACTACTATCGCAAATAATGCCAGTGAAAATCCTTGTAAATCACCACTAATAATTGAAGTAAACAAAACCAAAACTTTTCCAGAAGCTTCGAAAACTCCTGCTGCATTTATGAACTGGAATAATTGTGAGAATAATCTCCAACCAATACCTGCTGCAATAAATAATGAAATACCAGAACCAAAGCCCCATTTCTGAACTACATCATCCATGAATAAAATTAAAATTCCTCCAATAATTAATTGAAGTATAACTAAAAATTCAAATCCGGAAACTGCTTGTAGGCCCCTCATCAAAACATAAACAACTGCTTCAAAAACTATAAATACATAAGTCAATAATTTTTGCATAGCTTGGAATTGCTTTTTACCCTCGGGCGTTTTAGTATTCAGATTAATAACCTGCGCACCGGCAAGCAATTGTAAAATTAAAGACGCCAAAACAATAGGGCCAATACCTAGTGAAATAATCGAACCAAAATCAGTTCCTAACAAAATAGCTAAATATTCAAATCTGTCTAACGCTGATTGTGCAAGTCCATAAA
>JBAXEZ010000031.1:0-11239 GCA_037140195.1 archaeon | reverse complement strand
ATATAGTATCATACTGTGACTACAATCTGAACGGAGTAATCGGAGATTATATAAACAATTTAACTTACTTAAATCTTACACTTTACATTTCTGGTAATCTAATAAATTCTTCTTTAAATTATTCTAATTTATCTTCGCTCCAATTAGTAGAGATAAAAAGGGATGGAAAAGCATTTATTTCCTTTATTTATAACTTTTCTAAAACTCTGGACCTGACAAATATTTCTATTCAGACAAATTCTGCTTCTTCTAACCTCGGGTACATATTAATTAATGGAATAGATAATAAGAAGTCGGTAATATTTGACAAAAAGAATTCTTCTTCAGATCAAGTATGTATTCTGGACGATTATGTTTCCTCTGTTTCACAAATATCTGCTTTTTGTGACGAAGGAGATGAATTTTTACTTAATTGTCCAGGAAATTCAAGTAAGTATACTTGTTTGGTATCTAATAGTAGTTTCAACATTAGTGGGCTAGCGCATTCAGGAATAAAAGAAATGTTTTCTCTGGCTACTTGTACTACCAATTGGTCCTGCGCCCCTTGGGGAAGTTGTGTAAACAAAGTTAGGAATAGGACCTGCAGTGATGTAAACATCTGTAATACTACTATTGGTAGACCTGCTTTAACCGAAGCTTGTGCAGTTGCGCCCCCTGTTTGTTTGATTAATTGGAGTTGTTCTGAGTGGAGTCCTGTAAACTGTTCAAGTAATGTAAATAGAACAAGAATCTGTACTGATAAAAACAACTGTAATTCCCTAACTGGAAAACCTTCAGAGTTAAGTGTATGCGATTCAGATAATAATTCTTTCTGGGGAATTTACCTATGGATAACATTTGGCATCTCAGGGATATTGTTAATTATACTTATAATCTATTTAATTGTCCAAGCAACAAATAAGAAAGAAGTTCTACAAAACGACAATCCTTCGGCGGCTTCTCGTCCAGTTCAACCAGTACAAGGAATAGCACCGCCTATTCAAAAGTATATTGCTCCCAAACCCGAGCCGCCAAAAAGCTCAGACAACCCTGGAGATATTCCCTCAGTCTAAATTAAACTTTTTTCTAAGAAAATAATTTCTCTTCGATATCTAACAGTAACCTTTATAAACCCCTCCCCTTTATAAATAGAAATGGTAAAGGCAAAAGCGAAAGCAAAGTCAGCCCCTAAGGCAAAGGAAAAACCAGAGGATTCTTTAAAAGTTCAAAACATTGTAGCAACGACATCTCTAGAAAAAGAAGTTTCTCTATCAAAATTAGCAAGAACACAGCCAAATACTGAATACAACCCAGAAACTTTTCCAGGTTTAGTTTTAAGAATTAAAAAACCAAAATCTGCAGTTTTAGTTTTCTCCTCGGGTAATTTAGTTTGTACTGGAGTTAAATCTATTGCACAAGTTAGAGAAGTTATCGATCAGGTTATAAAACAATTAAAGAAAATCGGAGTTCATGTCACCATTAAACCAAAGATTAATGTTCAAAACATTGTAGCTTCTGGAAGTATAAACTTAGACTTAAACTTAAACACTCTCTCATTAGAATTAGAAAATACAGAATACGAACCGGAGCAATTTCCAGGTTTAGTTTACAAATTAACTGATCCTACTGCAACTTTCTTGTTATTCAGCAACGGAAAATTAGTATGCACTGGAACAAAGAATAAAGATCAATTAGAAGAATCAATGAGACAGTTGAACAAGAATGTTAGAGCAGCTTTAAAGAGATTAAAAGAAAATGCAGCTAATACTCCCAAAGAAGACGAATTTTAATTTTCAAAACATCTAAAAACATCTTTATCTAATTATTTTTATGTCGAGAGTAACATTTGAATTCAACAAAAACGAAGATCTCTATAATCTTTGGGAAACAGTTTCAAAAAAACCCTTGCATGGATACGACTTTTCTAAAAATATGCCTTCGAATTTAGTAACTGCGATAAGGGGACTTTCCTTTAAAAAAACAAAGCCAATCATTTCTAAGTATTACGCCAACTTGTACGCTTCCGGTTTAATCGAGATTTCTCTTAAGGCTAGCGAGACTGCATGGAAAACTGTAGAAAAAGAATATTTCAGAAGAATGGATGCTTTAATCGGAAAAAAACTTTCCGCAAAAAAGTTAATTGCCCGAATAACTATCGCACCAAGATGCCCTTATAATCCGCAGCAAAACAGTTTTATGATTCCTTTTCATGCGACTATTCCTCAGGTTTTGGGAACGTGCGGACATGAACTAATGCATTTATATTTTCATGAACATTATTTTGATAAAATAGAAAAGGAGATAGGAACAGAAAAAGCGCAAGCAATAAAAGAAGCAGTTACTGTTCTATTAAACACAAACTTTGTTTTATTACTATTTCTAAAAGATAAAGGATACGAATCTCACCGGGAGCTTAGGGCATTTATTTTGGACGAGTGGAAAAAAGATAATAATTTTGATAAAGTTGTAGAAAAATGCGTCGAAAAATTAAAATCGGAGAAAGTAAAATGAGTCTTCGTCAATATAAAACATCTACTGGAAAAATTGTTCTATTAGGAAAATCTGCAGAAACAAACGAAGAGTTAATTAAACAAGCTGCGAAAAATGAAATTTTATTACACACTGCAAAACCCGGCAGTCCTTTTGCGAATATAAAATCTCACGAATCTGACTTGACAAAGCAAGAAATTTACGAGGCTGCCATAATGTGTGCAAAACACTCCCAAGACTGGAGAGACAATAAAAAAGATATTTCAGTAAGTGTTTTCTCCGCAAGCGATGTTTACAAATCTCCAGACATGGACCTAGGAACTTTCGGCGTAAAAAAAGAAAAAAAGATTCTTGTGAAAAAATTAGATATTTTTGATTTTGAAAAGAAACTACTTCATTAGTTTAATCTTTAAATTAGGCGCGCTAAAATAATTGTCGGTTATGTCCGGATGGCTTTTTGTAAAATCCAAGAATTCATCTACGCTACTCAAGAAAGGATATTTTTTAACAAGCTGTGCAAAATAATGGTCATATCCCGAAACAGTTAGTTTTCCCGCAGCTTTATCTGCCTCCTCCCATCTTCTAAATATAAATCCGTTATTTTCTTTAACATAATCTCTTGGGGATTTTCTAAAATCCTTAAAGCTCATAGAATCATATTTTAAATCAGCCAAGTAAACTGGGACTCTATCATATCCTTGCATTTTTCGGTAAAGCAATCTATGTCTTCCATCTAGATTAACTTTCTTACCTGGAACTCTCTCAGATTGTCGTACTGGTGGTGGCAAAAGAACCTCTCCTGCTCGTTCATTTAAGATTACTGCTTCTAATATAGACGGAATAAGACCAATTTCTCCAGGTATTATTTCTTCAAATCTTGCTTCTATTATTTTTCCCATGTTTATTCCAGAATTCTAAGGCGACTCTAAACCATCACCTCAAAATAACAAGTATTTATCAATTTTTAAATTTATCCAAAAGAAACCCTTATAAACAAAGAATCGTTCTGTCAGTTATGGCAAAATCAGAGATATTACAAATACAAATAGGAAAGAATGGCTTAACAGACTCATTTATAGAACAAGTTAGAAAGCTCTCTTTAAAGTCGGAAAGAATGAAAATAGTAATTCTAAAATCCGCATGTCGAGATAAAGCAGAAGCAAAGCAAATGTGCGAAGAACTTGTAGAGAAATTGGGAAAAAATTACGCTTATCGTTTAATTGGTTACGTTTGCACCCTTTTTAGATTCAGAAAAGATATTAGAAAATAAAAACGTTTATAAACCCTCGAACGAGTATATTTTTGTGTTTAAGTTCCGTTCGAAAGAGCGTTGACAATTTATCTCCGTAATGGAGAGCACAAATACAAAACATGAGCAGAGAAATATTTTCAAAAGATCCGCATGCATTTAATGTAGCTTTAGTCGCAGAATTAAAAAATCTTCCAGAAATTAAAGCACCTGAATGGAGTTTTTTCGTTAAATCTGGTTTATCTAAGCAAAGAGTTCCTGAGAGCCCAGACTTCTGGTTTATTAGAACAGCATCTATTTTAAGACAATTATATTTGAACGGCGTAGTTGGAGTTGAAAGACTTAGAACAAGATACGGCGGAAGAAAGAACAGGGGAGCAAGGCCTGCAAAGTTCAAGAGAGCGTCTGGTAAAATGATTAGACTTATGTTACAACAATCCGAAAAAGCTGGTTTAGTTGAGAAAGTAAAAGACAAGCAATTCGGTAGAAGATTAACAAAGAAAGGAAGAGACTTTTTAGATGCTATTAAGGTTAAAGAATTTGAAACAGTTCCACTAAGCCAATACGTTGGAAAAGAAAGAGTGATTGAAGTTCAAGAAGAAGTAAATTTATCAAGTGAACAGTTCACTCAAGACGAAGAATAAATGGTATTAAAACACAATCAAAAAAGTAAGAAACAGCATCTAGAAGTATGGGGCAAAAGAACAAAGTGGGCACCATTTTGGGCTGTTATCAAGAAAGCTGGAACAGGAAAGAAAATGCATCCATCCGCTATAACTCATGTCAAAAGAAACTGGAGACATAGAAAATTGAAAATTAAACCGAGAAATATGAGAAAGGACTTCTTAGGATAATCACATGGCAGAAAACAAAGAAACAAAGGTAGAAGAAAAGATTGAATTACAAAGAGAATATGTTGTTCCGATGAGAAGAGGATTTCTTAAAGTTCCTTCCTATAGAAAAGCAAAAAAAGCAGTTGCAGTTTTAAAAGAATTTATCGCTAAACATATGAAAGTTGAAGACAGAGATGTCCGAAAAGTTAAACTTGATATGTATCTTAACGAAGAAATTTGGCACAGAGGAATTAAGAATCCTTTACATAAAGTTAAAGTTAAAGCAAAGAAAATAAACGGAATTGTTTATGTAGAATTAGCAGAAATACCTGATTTTGTAAAATTCAAAATGGCAAGAGCAGAAAATAGGGCCTCCAAGGTTACAACAGCAGGAATAAGTCACGACGATAAGAATGATCATACTGAAGAATCTGAAAAATCAAAAACAGACGAACAAAAAACAGATGAGGCAGAAAAAGGAAAGGCAACCCAAGAAGCTGGCGTAAAAGAAAACAAGGCAAAAGCAAAAGCACAAAAACAAACTCAACAGACAAAACACGAGAAGAATACCACACCGAGAAGAACAGTTCTTCAAAAGTAAAATTTCTTAATTTTATTAGAACCTTATTTAATTTCTATGCCTTCAAAGGGATTCATTCTAAAATATTCTTCTAACATATTTGTAGGTTTTTCCCTTCCAGCAAATCCGACTCTATGCAATTCATATATTAACTCTCTTCCGTTTATATCTGTTTTAGGGAATAAATCTCCTTTATATGTTAGTCTCATATCTCCATATTCTTTCAATGCCATTGCAATTACTTCGTCTGAAGAATGGTATTTTCCTGTAAATTTGCAAGGACGAGAAGTTATCGCATCTAAGAAATCTGTAATCGCCAATGTTTGAGAAAGAAAAAAACTTTCGGGAGTACTTGGTAATATTAACTTAACTGGATAGGGTTCGTTAAGATATTTGCCGTTCTGGTGTGTATGCGATTGTTCTATTGACGAAGCAATCATTTCTCCCCAATACTTGGGAATGTTTTCGAAAGCTACGTGGCCCTTTTTGAATATCTCTAAATATTCGATGTACCTTTTACTGTTTATTGGATGAGGATTATCTTCTGGATAATATTTATTTCCTTCATTATCTTTACCTTTTAACTTTCCACCATCATGAGCCGCACCAAGGACACACTCTGCTATTCGGGCATCTTGGTCAAAACCAAGAATTCTAGAAATACAAGTTCCCATTATCATAACTCTTGTAGGGTGCCCTCTTTCATTTAATGGGCCGTGATAGAGCATGGGATTAATATCGGTGAATAGAAGTTCTTGTTGTGTTAAGTTTATCATCTCACCAAATTCTGGCTTCTGCGGGATATATGTTTGATCAGAAAGATCATCAGGTATTCCTAAAGTTTCCATTGCTTCGCAAGCTTTTGCGACTAATCCTTTTTCAGCGTCCGTTAATTGCCTTGCCATTCTCTTATGTACAAAAGCCATCTTTTAAAACCTTTTGTTTGTGTTACTCCTACTAAGATACAACAACCGAAACATTTATAAAGGAGCTAGTATTTACTATATTATCAAAGGAGATAAAATGACAGACGAACAACAAACAAAACCCGCATCGTTGGATGATATTTTAAAGACAGCTGGAAATTATAGCACTGCTACTCACGTCGCTAAAAATCAAACTTACAAAGATGATCTTGGAGCTTTCTATCAATATTTACAATCAACAGGAAGAGATCCTGCATCTATGCCGGGATTAGACAGAGACCCTGCACTTCTTTCTCAGCAAGCGGGATTAGCTGCTCAACTCGAAAGAGGTAATTTAGTTACTCAAACTGAATCAGCTTTAAAGGACATTGCAGCAAAATTAGATCAGAATACTTTATCTAGTTTAGCTTTTGCATTCGGAAATAAGGACCAAGATTTTGCATTCTATCATGCGGCTACTGAAAAACAAGATACTGACGCAATAAGACATAAATATGCAGAGAAGTACGGAAAAACAAAAGATGGAAAACCAGATGAGTTATATCTTTCCTACGCAGCAAATGCTCGACCTGAACACTTTTTGGAATTTGCACAAGTAGAAATGCAGATGATACAGAATAAATTCTTAGGAAAAAATCTTTATTCAGAAGAAGTTGTTAAAGACAAAGACGGTAAAGAAAAGAAAGTTCAGAAGTATGATACACAGAAAGCACAAGACTACTTGATAAATGCAATCTCTAGTCTAAAGGATGAACAGAAGGAAGAAGCACTATTCCAATTAGGAAATACTATTGCTCAAATATTAGCACAAGAAAAAGCTAAGAAAGCAAAAGAAAAGAAATAGTTTTTAACCTTTAATTAATTTTTAGACAATATAAAAATGCAAACCTCAAAAGAAATAAAAAAACCTTCGGTAGGGAAGGTTATGCATAAAATAAGGAGCCTTGGAAGTATTGCTGATGGCGATTTAGTTTGGGATACGGAGAATTTTCCACCAGTCAAATACCGAGGACTAACGGTTCTTCTTTATGGAATATCTCATAAGGATCATCTCCCACAAATGATCGGTTATCCAGTTATCAGAAATTCTTCCGAGAAAGATTTTAGAGAAGTAGAGTTTACGGGTGCGGTTACTAAATCTAAAGGTGCAGATCCTGATTGGGAATACTTAATTATTGGTGGAAGCGTTAGAGTTTACGAATGGCATTCTGCACAAGACGGAACAAAAGAGGAAAGGGAGAAGGGATTAAAATATGATTTATCCATTTCAAGTCTACAAAGAATAAGATAGTTAGAACTTTAAACTTTAATTAATTTTTCAGATAACTTAGCCATTTCATCGACGAATAAATCGGTGTTATCTCTAAGTTCATCAATTTTTTTCCCAGTAATTATGCTGACTTTTCCGTAAGTAATTTCTTTCATAAGAGCATGGATTTCTGAATAAATATCTACAAGTTTAGAACTTATCATTTTCGTTTTTACAAAATGTTCATCCATCATTTCAGCTACATGCTCTGGCGAAGGAGGCATTAAATTAGCGGACATAAGTGCCGCATGTGCAGAATCAACGCAAGCCCAGTAATATCCGTCAATAGCTCCAAAAAGAGAAGCCCTAGCTCTTCCTAAATGATTAGGAACTCTTTGTAATAAATTATAAATTGCTTCAGGTGTTGGACGAATCTTTCCCGCTTGAAGCAGTGCTTTCTGTGGAATAAAAAATCCTCCATGATCAATTAATGCTTCTCCGTATCGAAGTACATTTAAAACAACAGGATCTCCAGAAATTAAATCCTGCCACCATGTTGAAAGTTTTACAGTGTTAATGTGCAATGGTTTGATATATGGATTTGCCTGAATTATTTTTCCAAGTTCTTCTCGGTAAGTTGCAATAAGTTCTTCATCCCACATGATGGAAACATCATCGATAATAACTATTACATCAATATCTGACTCAGGTTTTGTTTCTTGTTTAGCCGAACTTCCAAAAAGAATAATCGCTTTAATTGCCTGTTCAAATTTTTTATATGATTTAGTAGCAAAATCTAACGCGATATCTCTATCATTCGCAATCAGCATTGTAGGAATTTTTTCAAACTGTGCTTTTGGAATATCTTGAATTTTTTTTGGAGACGATTCTTTAGACATCTGTCCAGACTTAGGCCTGAGATCCTTAAAACTTTTTTTCACCATCTTTTTTCTGTACCTATAAGCTATTTGTATTTTATAAATGTTATTACTAGTTAATAATTTTAATTACGCCATCGGCGTTCCAGTAGATCTTGAAGCATTTCCGGGCATTTGACCACCAAGTTCAGTTGGCAATCCTGCGAATCCACTTCCATACATTGAGAAATGTCTTTCAGGTAAAAATGCTTGTGGGCCGCCAAAATATCCTCCGCTCTGAGCCATTCCCGTAACTTGATTCCAGTAAGGACCCATCATTGCGCCGTAAATTGGGCTTCCTAAAGCTGCCATTGTCCATCCGTGAGGAGATTTCTGGAAATGCTGTACAAATCCTGGTGCTTCTACTATTTTGCCCATTGCCGCCAAGTCACCTTTCTTTTCCAACTCTTCCAATATTTTCTTAATAGGAACATTTCCCATTCCTGGTGCAAGATGCGAATCCGCATAACCAAAATTGTCAGTAAGATGAACGTGTTTTACATAAGGTGCAATTATCTCTGATTGTTTTCTAATATCCTCATCAGTAAATCCTTCTTTTTTCAGCAAGTTCAAATGACCTACATCCCAGGTAACTCCTATAACTTTTTCAGCAGCTTCTTTTGCATCTTGTTTATCTACTCCATTCTGAACTGCATTTTTAACAAATTTATCTCTAGATTCGATAACTAATTTTTTTAAATCTTCAGCTCTAGGAAATGCCATTCCAGTAAACATATTTTCAACAGCAATAACCGGGGTTTTATCTGCGTCTCTTTTTGCAAGTTCGTTATAACTTCTCCAAGCTAAATTTCCAAAAGTTTCAGAAGCTCTGCCTCTAGCAAAATCTTCTACCGGGGTGATTAACTGCGGAGTTCCTGAGACAACTTCTCCCGTCTTAGGATCAATAGTAGCATGGGTAATTCCCTGAAGTCCCTGAATTGCATTACTTAATGCAGTCCTATGACGCTCTACTGCATCAAGAGTTCCGCCAGAACCTTTCATTTCCTCTTGAAAATTAGCAGCAAGTTGTTTTAATTTTCCCTGTTGATCTTCATTTCCATATTTATAAGCTGTATGGAATGCACTATCAAAATTCAAATGAGTATTATGGATAAAAATATCTGCTTCCTGTAGTTTATGATAAGTTTGTTGTACCGGTTCTGGAAGAGAAGCCATTATCTCTTTAGCTTTTTCATCATGGAGATTAATATCTTTATATGGGGCAAGAAGCATCATATTAGTATTTCCCAAAACTTCGTTAGTCATTTTTTTTAAGTTAGCTAAATTAGTCATTTTCTCTCTCCACTTAGATTCGTTTATTGCACCGACTCTTTCTAACGGTTTCTGCAGTCTTCCGCCATCCTTAAATTCTTGAGGTGTATTCTGAATAGAAAAATCTCTTTCTTCTTTAGGGTCCGCAACAACCTGTCCTGTTTCCTGATCCATTAAAAAAATCTTTTTTGTATGGAATCTCTCTTCATCACCAACTCCCGGTCGATATTCAGTTCCTGGAACTCCTCCGGAAGAATGGAACACAACAGTAACTCCCTTCTCGTTGCTTAGCTGTTTTGCCTTTTCAAGAGTTCCAAATAGTCTTCTTTCCGCGTCTATTCTATTCTCCTCGCTATACCCTTTCTGCTGTTCAAATCCTGCAGGATCAATTGTAAATGGTGCGTGAACCGAAGGAGTAACTCCTGTTAATTTCATCAAAGCTCTCATTTCTTCAAAATGTTGCTTAGGAATTTGCTCAGCAGTATCTGCAACTCCCATTGTAACTTCAAATGCCTTTACACCTTGTTTGATTGCATTAACGGATTCCTTTAATTGATTTGCCGTCTGTGTAGATCCTGGAAAACCTAAGTTCGATGCAAAAGCATGTTTGCCGATAAATGTTCCACTTGCGTCTTTGCTAAATCCATATTCTGGTTCAAATGTAGACAGTCCACCATTATAAAAAGATTCGTAACTCTTATCACCCATAAATAACTAAAACTAACAAGATATATAAATTTATTCATTAAGACTATACTTTCGCGTAATATCATCGTTGCTAACTTTCCAATTAGACTTTTCTTTCGAGCTATCATCTCTTCTAACTTCATATATTTGTGGAGCATCTCCGCCGGGTTGACTCTGGTTAAGATTAATCATGTCTATTCTTCTTCCACTAGAACTTGCATTGAATGCCTGAGTATTCACATTCATTCTTTGAACTTGCATAGGCTCTCTACTTGTGTCGATTACTCTACGGGACTCTCCTCGCTCATACAATAGCTTTGCCTCTTGATATGCTTCTTCTTTTCTAATCTGTTCGTTTACAACAGGTTGTGTAGGTACATCAAAAATATTCCTTTCTAAACTTGGTTGAACTTGAGAAATATTTTTTCCAATCTCAATACCTTCTCCGAGGGAGATATTACTGCTAGCAAATGATGTAGGTCTACTGGACGGTAAACTACTTTCTGCAGTTTCCTTTTCCAGGGGTATTTCTTTGCTAGGGGATACTTGTTTGGCATTTCCATTTTTTGGTGTGTCAGCTTTTATTTTGTGATTAACTGGAGTTTGTTTTCTATTTTCAGTTTTTTCATCTCCGTCAAGCAACTTTCTCAGTTTAGCTTCTAAACTAATTTTCTCCACATTGGGCTGAGCCTCTCCGTGAGCCTTCGGTTTTTTACTTTCATAATTTACCATACTAATTTAACATTCTAAGTGTTTATTTATCTTTTGTTTATGGAATGGAAAACTTTTTATACACAAATAAACTCGAAAAATTAATATGGCAGAAATAGAACATTATGACTTTCCGCAGGCACCGAAATACGCCTCACCTAGTGCTAGCTCTATATATTTTCCCGCAGGTAGTGCCTTTCCCGGTTATGTTCAATTGATGGCTTCTCCGAGACAAATGAGGAGTTATTCAATGTCTGCAAGTACGTTTAGTCCATCTAGCGGAAAGTTCAACTATCGTGCGTAAGTTTATTAATAAACGACTTCTTTATTGAATATGATTTTAAAG
>JBAXEZ010000030.1:0-12369 GCA_037140195.1 archaeon | reverse complement strand
CTAATAATATTTCTAAGGATGTAGATGCGTATAAAATAGCATTGCAAAAAGTTAATGATGATATTGAAAAGACATATCACAATAATATCTCTGAATTCCAGGCTAGTGGATGTAAGGTTAATGTAAATGGCAGAGAGGTAACGTCTAATCAAATTAGTGCTTGGGGCGATGCTAGGCAATGTTTGTTATATAATGAGCTGAAGGGCTCTTCTACGGCTACTGTTGCTCTTATGAAGGATGTTGAGACAAGAACCTATGGGCAACTAGGTTATATTGCGCAAACTGCTGAAGCTAATCAACAGATAAACGAAATAACTGATGAATTGCCTCCAATTTTAAAACCAACATATGTTACTTTTGAACCTACAAATACTGGCGGTTTAGGTTCGGGTGGTAATTTTAATTCTAATTTTAATGTAAATAATTATGCTCCTGTGGAGTATAGTGATCTTGTAAGCCTTATCAGTGATGATAGTGCAGCTTATCTTTCTGGATTGTCTGGTACACTCGGAATTACAACCACTAAGTCTGGCGGAATGTGGTATTTAATGATTGTTAAAACAAGTAGTGGAAGCCAGGTTGTAGATGGTATTTATAATTTTACAACTGATAAAACCTCCATACAAAATATCAACAAAGTAAATTCTATTGCTCAAACTAACGGGGTGGCAGTTACTGTAAGTGCTCTTGGTGGCAAATGTTCTTTCAAATATAAAACCCCTTCAGTTAGATATTACGATAGCGATCCAAACAAAGGACTACCTGCAATTGTTCCTATTGATTTGAATGAGGGATGGTATGTATTTGTCCCACAATCACAGGGAGGGATACTTTCTGATAGTGTTCAAGGATATCAGGCTTCTGGAGCTGTGCAGTTTTATTATCTTTGTAATGTTGGTCCAAATGGTGTTGAAGAGAAAAAACAAGGTGATGATATTTGCCAAAGTTTCAGTATAAACAATAATAATGTAGAAGCGTTTAGAGATTGCGCAGTTTCTTCTCAGAAGATTAATATTTTGAAGAGCAAGGCCCAGAGCGTTATTAGAGAAGTTGGAAAACAGTATGCTAATGGTATTAGAAAGATAAATATTGCTAGTGTTGGAAATGATATTCCTGTTGATGCTGGATTAAGCGGGGATGCTAATATGTATCAATGCCAAGATTTCATGAGTGTTGATGACTGTAAGATATTGTATAACGTTTGTGATCCAGTAATATGCCCTACTTCAAGATGTAATTTTGGTGGAAAACTTCCCGTTGCAAATGTTATACAGTCAGGAATTATTGGAAGTATGGTTTTATGTTCTAAGAATTTTGTTTTATTCGGTGGAGACGTTTTTGTTCCTATATGTTTAACAGGTATACATGCAGGGATTGAAGGTTACGTTTCTATTTTGAAGGCTGAACAAAAGTGTTTGACGGAATATGCAGCGAGCGGAAAGCATACTGGTATTTGTGATGAAATGACTGCCGTTTACAAGTGTGAATTTTTCTGGAGACAGGTTTCTCCTTTGATGCAAAATCTAATTCCTAGTTTAGCTGAGTTTGTATATTATGGTAAATGGAATAAACAATCTGGTGGCGGAGAGTATGCGACATTCCAAAAATCTTGGGATAATATGCAACAGAGTATTGATTATTTCAAAAATACCTATGCAAGTACTTCATTTACTGCATTCAAGTTTGGAAACGTAGAAGATATTGGAACTAGTTTCTGTCAGAATTTCATTGGAACTTCTTTGCCTACTTCTGGTAAAGCATTAGATGCAATGTTAAAGCCAGAGTCTCCTGCACAATTCTATGGTAAATTTTCTGAGATTAAATTGACTGAAGCGACTGTTCCAGCAACGGCACAATATAAAGTATTCTATCATATTTATGCAGGTACTGATCTTGGTGCAAGATATACTGTTTACTTAAAGAATCCGCCTACAACAAGTTATTATTCAATACCTCAGCAAGTTCATGTCAAGTCTGGATATTTAGCAACGGGAGAACAGGCAACAGAGTCAATTGATTTTACTGCCCCTGCAGGATATAAAGAAATGTGTTTAGTGATAAATAGCGATGAAGAATGTGGCTTCCAAGCCGTTTCGACAGAGTTTACCGTAAATGCTTTACATGATCTTTATGCTCAGGAACAAGGTGCACAAAATAATATTACAACTGAGAAAGAATGTATTTCTGGAACTCCTTCTCTTCTAGCTTTAGCAAATACAAATGTTCAGGCGGGCGCTGAGGAAGCAGTTAACCCAGATATTGCGATGAGAGGTATTGTTAGAGTTTGTGCAACAAGTAGTCCTGGTAAGTCTACAAGCTCTTCCCAATGGACAGCAGTGGGATACTGCGGTGATCAAAAATTAACATGCTGGTTAGATCAAAGTTCGGTAGATACTGATGCTATGAATGTATTAAAGAAAGTAAAACTTATTTCTGCGGCAGAGGATGTTTTAAGTAACGATAGTGGAACTACTCAGTTGTATTCTGATATGCAAAAGAGTGCTGAACAAATAAACATGCTGAAGAATAATGTTTCTAATCTTAAATTTACTGCTAATGAAGTAACTTCCATTTCGGCTATTGATGCTAAGATTAAACCTTTAGTAGACTTGGCTATACAAGCAAATACCTATTCGTATTTAGATGCTTACAAAGCAGAAGCATTATTATCTCATTACAGAATTTATAGACAGGTTGTTATTGCTATTTTAGATTTGAAAACTGAAAAGAGTGCTGGATTAACTAACTCTATTACCGCTCCAACTTATACTGGAACGCCAACTAGTGCTACTCAAACTACAACAACGATTGACGATGTTATCTGGAATAGCGTTACTGGAAAAATTACTGTTAAGGGATTTGATGATGGATATGTTTTAAAGAAAGGGGGTTCTGGATGGATTTTATCTAAAAATGGGGAGATTATTGATAGAATTTCTTTGAGTACTCCGTTTACTTATCTTGCTGGATATTCTTGTACTTTCACTGGAAAAGCTTTGATTTGCAGAAACCTTGGACAGAGCACTCCCTCTTCAGGTATATCTAACTCCTTATCAAATTCTGAAAATGTGGATGTTCCTACTTCTGTTTTGGATCCTAATTTTAAGGCATATGCTACTGAGCAAGTAGACAATCAACTATTTACCCAAAGTATTCCTTCTAGTTTGGAGAGTTTTTCTTCTCCATTTGTGAAATCTGGAAATAGTGTAAATTCTGATGGTTCTATTGTACGGAATAATTTTGTGACTATTGGAATCGAGGATAAAAAGATAGTTTATTCAGAAAGTACTACGTCTTTTAAGTTGGAAAATGGTAATATTTTATATAAATCAACAGTTGTCGCTACTGCTAATAACTTGGTTATCTTCGAAGATAACATAAGGAATTTAGTTATACAAAAACCATCTTATAGTGGCGATGCTGCAAAATATGCAAAAGATTCTCAGACATTTTCTAATTCCCAAATAGTTAAAGATTTCTTAGCTAAAACTGGTCTTAGTGAAATGGATATGTATAATATTCTTTCTTTTGCTTCAAACTATGATGGTTCTACATATGATCCGCAGAAGGGGATATTTATTGGAAAAGATGGTGCTCCTGTAGATTCAGGTTCTGGTGCTCAGGCAAGTGAAATGGCAACTGAGATTTCTAAACAAAAGGATTACTTGCAAAATCTAAACACCTTTACTAGTACTCTGAAGACTTACTTGCAAGCATCAAATGCAGCTAATGGATTGTGACTTTGAATACTGTTTCTAATTAGATCGATTTTAGATAGTTTTATAAGTAATTTTAAAATCATATTTACACCGGGGGGATGCCGGAGTGGTCAAACGGGCGAGATTTAGGCTCTCGTAGCTTACGCTTACAGGGGTTCGAATCCTCTTCCCCTCATTTATTCTTTTAGTCTTCGAACCATTTCGTCGCTTTGCGTCTCAAATCCTTGCTTTTGTTTTCATTGCTTTGCATGTCTAGGGGAATTCGAATCCTCTTCCCCTCATTTATTTTTTTCAGAATTATTGTAATACTCTTAAAGGTTTGCCGATGGAAATTTCTATTTTGTCGTGTTTTGATATAGCATAAGTTCTTATTGAATCAATTGCAATCATTGCGTGATTCATTTTAGAGATTATTGTTAACTTTTCGTTTTGTTTTATCTTTCCTTTTCTTACTGTTGGTTTGTGGAGTTTTCCTTTGTAAAGTTCTCTTATTCTAAATCTTAATTGTTTCTTCTCTCTGTTAAACGGAAATCCGCCCGCAGTATGATACCATGCTGTCGAGCCTGTTCCAGTTGAAACAACCAGACCAGAACTTCTTTGATTTTCTTTTTTATGGTTATAACTAATTTCATAATTTGTCGTGTGGTGAGGGTTTATATTTCCGAAGAATGTTTCGTTTAATGCGTCTTCTGTTTCTATTTTTCTAGTCTTTTGATGGATTATAATTTTTTCTCTAGTATACTCTTTTATTTTTACTTTATTTTCTATTATTTGTTTTATTTTGTTATTTAACTGTGAAAGATCAATAGTTGTTAGTGCTCCTTCGCTTCTGTTTACGTCGGAGTTTACTCCTAGAATGGGTGTATTTTCTACATAGTGCGATGCGGATAGGAAAGTTCCGTCTCCTCCAATTGCAATCACAAAATCTACTTCTTTTAGATGATTTTTAGAAACTATATTTTTCCAGATCTTAGTAATAGTTAATTTTGGAAACTCTTTTTTTATAGAACTCTCATCGAATGTTTTGTCTCGATGCACAATTAAAATCTTCATTGTAAAGACTTATTTAACTTCTTTTCTCTCTTTTTTTCTTCTTTCTTTTCGTTTTTTTCTGTTTCTTTAAGTCTTATTTTTTCTTCTAAGCCTAATCGATCTAATAATTCTTTGTATCTATTTCTGATTGTAACTTCAGTAATTCCTGCAACATCTGCAACTTCTCTCTGTGTCTTCTTTTCATCGTTAAGTAGGGCTGAAACGTACAAAGCTGCTGCAGCGATTCCTGCCGGACCACGGCCAGAAGTCAATTCGGAGATTTCTGCTCTCTTTAATATATCCAAAGCTCCTCCTTGGGATTTAGGTGATAAATGTAAAGTTGAACCAAATCTTGAAATGTAGTCTTTAGGTGAAGAAGGAGTAACTTTGATTCCAATTCTTCTAATAATAAATCTATACGTTCTTCCGATTTCTTTTCTTTCTACTTCCGAAGCGATTGAAATTTCATCTAATGTTCTTGGGATGTTGTAGGAACGGCAAGCAGCATATATACATGAAGCAATCACTGATTCCATTGATCTTCCTCTTACTAATCCTCTTTGTAAAACGTAATTGTAAACTCTTGCAGCTTCTTCTTTTACTACCGAAGGCAACTCTAAGAAAGAAGCAACTCTTCTTAATTCTGCCATTGCAAGTCTCAAGTTTCTTTCAATAGAAGTTGATACTCTCTCTTGCCATTTTTTCAATCTTAGATATTTTCTTGTTTGGTTTGCAGAGTCTAATTTGTAAATATCCGAGATTTCACCGACGTTAGTTGTTAAACCTTTGTCGAATTTTTGCATAGAGATTGGTGCGCCGCCTCTAGATTTTTTCTCAGATTTATCGAAAGCCCTTAATTCGTGGGTTGTGTCCACCATCTTTTCTTCTACAAGTAAACCACAATCACCGCAAATAACTTCGCTTCTAGCTTCGTCGTAAATTAGATGAGAACTGCCGCACTCAGGACATTTTTTAGCTTGGACCATAGTAACTTAGATAGTAAGATTTTTAAAGGGACTGCCTTTTTAAAGCTTTCGGTTTTTATCGAGGGGAAGAAAATTTACTTTTCTCCAAGTTCTAACATAATTATTGCGAGTATTCCTAATATCACTCCAGCTATTTCGAATCCGGTTAACTTTTCTTGGAAATAAAAGTAACTAAAAGCTAGTAGGGTAATTACATTAATTAATATAAAAATTACTGAGGCTACTGCGATGTTTTTATATTTAAAACTAAGTGCTAAAAAATTCATTCCAATTAAATAAAAAATCATTCCCAATACATAAATCCAAGATTTGTTTGTGATTACCCAATCTTTCATGAATAAGTCTCCAACGGTTACAACTAATCCTCCGGCTATCAAAAGTGCTAATGCAATAAAGTTCATGATATATAGAAATTTTTTGGATATTTAAATTTACTCTAATAAAACGCCTTGAACAATTCCTTCTTGGGAAGGTCTGTTTGTTATTCTTGCTTTTCCTAAATCTGTATCAACGATAGCGCTTTTTACAAGAATATTTTGTCTAGCTAAGAAACGATTGGATGGTGTTTCGACTACATTCTTAATTTTTGCTTTTTTTGCTTTTCCGTTTTTCATTACGTTAATAAAATTTTGAGAAAGTGAAACTGTTTTTGTTGTTCCGCCCATGCCTCTTAAGATTTTTGTTTTTTTCTCGCCTAGTTTTACAACTCTTACGTGTCCTACTTGAGAATATTTCTTCTTCTTCAACTGCTTGTGGTACTTTCCACCAGAGATTTTTCTTCCACGATTTACCATAGTTTATTGTGAGAAAAATCGGTTTATAAAGCTTTTGAGTTCCCTTTCTTTTGAAAAGAAAGGCCAATTCACAATTTGCATTTCGCTTTTTAGCAAAATATCTCTTGAAAATCGAATTGTTCACTCTAAAATCGAAGAAAGAAAATAGCCTTCTGTCGAAGAAGATTTTATTGCAAATTAAATTCCTTAGTTTCTTATTCGCTTTCGTCATGCTTTGCACGACACTAAATCGAAGAATTTAATTTGTTGAACCTTCGGTTCAATTTTTTAGGGCGTCGACTATTCTTATTGGATTTCACTACTCTTCTTTTAATTCTTTATCACAGTAAAGCTTAAAAACCAAATTTTGCCAAGATAATTATGGTTAACGGAATCGAACGACCTTTGGACTTGTTAAATAGTTCTAAGGGTAAGGAGATTATAGTGCAACTTAAGAGCGGCAAACAACTAGTCGGCACTCTTTTGGCATTTGACATCCACATTAATGTGGTTATTGACAATGCTAAAGAGATGGAAAACGGCCAGATGTTAAAGAGCTACGGCTTAGCTTTCTTAAGAGGCGACACAATTGTGTTTATATCTCCATCAAACTTGAAGTAAGCATTTAGCTGATTTAGTTTTTGCTACAGCACAGAATAATTCTTGTGCAATACTTTGCTTAGTCGTGACTGTGTTTTCACGTTAAATAAAGAGGTAGTTTAAATTTAGATAGCTTTTGCTATGTTATTTTTTTCTTTTTTTATATTCTTTATCTCAATAATCTTTATATAGCTCTTTTTGAAATCTTTTTTATGGATAAACCTAGAGTTTTCAGCGTTAAAAAAAGAGAAGCTTTGAGAAGAATTTTTCAGAGAGACAAGGTAAACTATATTCATTCTCTTGCACCTCTTAGTTCAAGTACTTGCCGAGAAGTTAGAAGGGAAGAGTCATTGGCGGGTTATCTAAAATATGAAGAACTAAAAAAGAAGGGTGAACTTCCTCTTGAGTTTAGAGTTTTAGAAAATATTCTAAATAATTCTCATCCCCTTGTGTGTGGTGATATTTCTAACGATCCCGCATATAAATTTCTTATTGAAGTTAGTGGTCAATTGGACCATATTATTGCTCAACAGTATGTTCGAAGCGAAGAATTTAAAGAAATAGATTCTGGAGAGGATTTTGATGTTTACAGAGGTAATAAAGAAGATTTTTTATATGGATTACTAAGTTCTTTTACTGAAAGAAGTGCAATAGATTCTGGGTGTGATTGGTCTTCTGCTGCAAGAATAAACACGGAATCACGATATAATTATTTGGTTGGGCTTGCTTCTTTGGAAGGCGAAGGAAGACAGAAGGCGATTGAGGGTTTTGTAAAGTCTTTTCCGAATTATTTTTGGGATAATTTTTATTGGCCGAATGAAAATGTTGTAGGTCCTGTTTCTCCTACTGTGCGAGCCGTAGTTTCTCCGGCTGTTTCGGATGGCGAAGAACATCTGCCATTTTAATAATACTTTTTAAATAGAAATTTTATCTAAGTCTTCTGCGACTTTCGTTTCTTTGAAAACTTTTTTAGCTTCTTCTAGGATATATTTGGGATTTTCGTATCTTTGGGAAAGATGCATTAAAATTAATCTTTTAGATTTAGACTCCTTTGCTAGTTTTGCTGCTTGTGTGCTCGTCATGTGTTTATACTCTTCAGCTTGCTGGTTTTCTTCTTGACCGTATGTAGACTCGCAGATTAGAATATCCGAATCTTTAGCTAAATCTATTGATTGAGGATTTGCTTGAGTATCTATTATATATGTTATTTTCTTCTGGTCTTCTGTGTAAATTAATTTCTTACCGTCTATTTTTTTACCTTCAAAAGTTATTGTTTTTCCTCTTGCGAGTTCGCCAATCAAAGGTGAGTTTTCTGGAAGTTTTAATTTTTTTAATTTAGCTTTGTCTAGCCTTGACTTTTCTTTTATAGTAAATGAATAAGCTAAGCAAGGACAGTCGTGGTTCATTTGCATGCTGTCTACTCTAAATTCTTTTTCATCTAAAATCATTCCTTCTGCAAATTCTTTAATTTCTATTTCAAAGCTTGCACCCTTTTTTACGAAAAGTTGTTGGTATAACTCCATAAATTGTTTTGTTCCTCTTGGGCCGTAAACATATAACTTTCCAGAGTAATTGTTTAGCGCAAGTGTTTGGAGAATTCCTGGAATTCCAAATACGTGGTCTCCGTGCCAGTGTGAAATAAAGATTCTTGTTATTTTGCAAGGGTTCATATTTGCATATCTAAACTGTCTCTGTGTTCCTTCTCCACAATCGAATAAAAGAGTTTCGTCTTTATATTGAAGTAAGACTGCAGGATGATTTCTTCTTTTTGTAGGCACAGCTGAGCCAGTTCCTAGGAAGGTAATATTAATTTTTTCTGCCATAATGTATCCTGGGGTATCTAGTTTATAAATTATTTGAAATAGGAAAGTTTTAAATAGCATTTTTTGTCTGATTAAAATATGCCCGGGTAGCTCAGCCTGGATAGAGCACCTGCCTTCTAAGTAGGTGGTCCGGGGTTCAAATCCTCGCTCGGGCGTTTTCTATTAGTCTTTGAACCCTCTCGCTTCGCGAAAATCCGAGCTTTTGTTTTTAGGTTTCGCTCGTCTAGGGGTGTCAAATCACTCGCTCGGGCGTTTTTATTTAATCTCGGATTTGAACAAATCCTTACTTACAATTTGCATTTGTGATTTTCTTATTTTGTTGCGAGGGCAATAATTTATTCAAAAGCGAATTGTTCGGCTCGGGCGTTTTTATTTTTCCCTAGTGGATAGGTATTTAAACGAAAATTAATTCTTTTGATTATGGAGTTAAAGAACCTCATAGAGTCTCAGCAATTTACTCCCGATATTATTTTTTCTTTGTTCAAAACTGCAGATGAGATGCGTGCTGATCCTGTGAAATTCTCGGAAGTTTTGAAGGGAAAAGTTGTTGCCACGTTGTTTTATGAACCTAGCACGAGAACTAGGTTAAGTTTCGAATCTGCAACTTTAAAGCTTGGCGGGAGTATTATTTCTACGGAAAATGCTAAAGAGTTTTCTTCTTCAATAAAAGGAGAAAGTATGGAAGATACTGCGAGAGTCATTGCAGGATATTCGGATTGTATTGTGATGAGGCATCACGAAGAGGGTTCTGCAAAAATTGCTTCTGAAAGTGTAAATATTCCATTCATTAACGCAGGGGATGGAAAAGGTCAGCATCCAACCCAGGCTTTGCTTGATTTATATACAATTTACAGAGAGTTTGGACGAGTGGAAAATTTGAAAATTGCCTTTGTCGGAGATTTGGCTTCTGGAAGAACTGTTCGTTCACTTTGCTACTTGCTTGGAAAATTTCCAAACGTAGAGTTAATATTCATTTCTCCCGATAACTTAAAAATGAGAGACGACATTAAAGAGTATTTAACCAAGCACAAAATATCGTTTAAAGAAGAAAATGATTTGAATAAGGTTTTGCCGGAAGTGGACGTTGTTTACATGACTCGTATTCAAAAAGAAAGAATTTCTTTGGAAGACTATGAAAAAGCACGAGGAAAATTTGTAATTAATAGGGATAATTTTGATTTGATAAAAAGCAGTGCAAGAATTATGCACCCATTGCCACACGTTGAAGAAATAGACTTGCCGTTTTCTGTTGAACAACACGACTTGCGAGTTGCTTATTTTAGGCAGGCCGAGAATGGACTTTATGCTCGAATGGCTCTGCTGAAAATGTTAATGAAATGTTGAAATAATCTCCTATAACAAATCTTTAAAAATAGATGTTTCTTGCGAATTGTATCATGCAGGTATAGCCAAGCAGTAAGGCAAAAGGCTGCAACCCTTTGACGCGCCGGTGCAATTCCGGCTACCTGCTTTCCGGAATTGCAGCAATTCCGTATTCGCGAAATGCACCTCACAATTAAAATTTAAATAATTTTAGAAAATTGTTCGGAGCGTTTTGCTCACTACCTGCAACTACTTTCTCTCTTTCTAAAACTTTATAAATTGAGTATTTATGTAAGATTATGGCGAAAGAAGAAAAGAAGAATAAGAGCTCAGAAGAATTTAAGAAATCTTTAATGGCATTTGTGTCCGATAAGGGATTCGTTTACGGTCCGAGTCCAGAAATTTATGGAGGTATGGCTGGTTTCTATGATTTTGGCCCGGCAGGTAAAACATTAAAAAATAATATTGAAAATTCCATTCGAAAATTATTTAGTCGATTTCAATTTTTTGAAGTTGAATGTCCAATAGTTACTCCTAAAATTGTTTGGGAAGCGTCTGGACATTTGGGCGGATTTTCTGATCCTTTAGTTAAATGTACCAAATGTGCATCTATTTGGAGAGTTGACAATTTGATTTCAGAGCAGTTCGAGATTGATACGGATCCCTTAACAATTGAACAGTTAAAAGAATTTTTACAAAAAAATACTGTTTCTTGTCCAAGTTGTAAAACAAAGTTGTCTGATGATGTAAAGAAGCATAGTTTAATGTTAAAGACACAAGTCGGGATTGATACTGAAATGTATAATCGTCCCGAAACTGCAACAACTACTTATTTGCCTTTCTTAAATTATGTTCGATTTTTTAGAGATAAACTTCCGTTTGGAATTTTTCAAATAGGTAACGCTTATCGAAATGAAATTTCTCCAAGACAACATGTAATTCGTGGAAGAGAATTTACTCAGGCAGAAGCGCAAGTATTTTTATTTAAAGAGCAAAAAGAAAATTTTGCAAGATTTTCTGAAGTTGAGAGTTTAGTTCTTCCATTTTTAACTGCGAAGAATCAAAAAGATGAAAAGGGAATATCTAGGATGACTATTGGCGAAGCAATTAAAAATAAGGTTTTGAAAAATCAAGCATATGCTTGGACTCTAGGAATTACTTATCAGTTATTTAGGGAAATTGGGTTTGTTGAGGAGAACATTAGGTTTAAACAGCATATGCCTGAAAAGTTGGCTTTCTATGCTGATGATGCTTGGGATTTAGAGGTTAAATTTAATAGTTTTGGTTGGATTGAGTGTTGTGGTGTTCATGATAGAACGGATTATGATTTAACAACTCATGGAAAGTTTAGCGGAAAAGATCTATCTGCTTTAAATCCTACCACAAATAAAAAAGAGATTCCACACATTTTAGAAATTGCTATTGGTCCAAATAGATTACTTTTAGGTATACTAGATAATTTCTATGATAACAAAGCTGAAAATGAAGGAAAAACAAAGTTGAAACTTCCAAGAAAACTTGCTCCAGTAAAGGCAGCTATTTTTCCTTTAATGAAAAAACCAGAATTACAAAAAGTTGCGAATGAAATATTTAACGATTTATCTAAAGACTTTTTAGTTGTGTTAGATGAAAGCGGAAGTATAGGTAAGAGATATTTGCGACAAGATAGTATAGGAACTCCCCTTTGTATCACTATTGATTATTCTAGTATCGAGAAAGATGGTCCTGTTACAATTAGAGATAGGGATAGTGAAAAGCAAGTAAGTGTTAAAATTTCAGAACTTAGAGAAGTCGTTAGAAAAGTTGTTGAAGGTGAAGATGTTTTGAAATTTGGAAAATTAGTTGAGACTAAAGTTAAGGAAGAGTAGGGGTGAAGTTTAAAAACATCTTTTTATTCTGTCTATTATGTTATCCGTTTGGTTATCTGCAATTTTAAGTATTCTAGTAATTAGTCTTGTTTCGTTTGTTGGAGTTTTTACAGTAGGGATTAATTCAGATAAATTGAAAAAAATTCTTATTTATTTTATTAGTTTTTCTGCCGGGGCTTTATTTGGAGATGCGTTTATACACTTGTTTCCAGAGATTGTTGAAAAATGGGGATTTAGTTTAGAAA
>JBAXEZ010000029.1:0-12584 GCA_037140195.1 archaeon | reverse complement strand
AAATATAACTATTAATTTTAACTGTAGACAAAATGTCGATAGTTAAATTGTTAAAAGAAGAAGGTATTGAGTCGTACGATTTTATCGTACTGTTGAAATTTATTACTTAAACTTTACATTTAGATATACAGATTGTAAAGGGTAAGATCTCTTATTCTATAGAAAATAACTGGATTTAGCATTACAATACTTTCTATATGCAACACCCTTCTAAAGCGAAATATTTAAATACTGATTTATCAGTAATATTACTGAAAATACGGTAAGTATATGGTAAAAGACAAAGATTCAGAAGTGAAAGAAGGAGAATACGCTCTACTTGAAAGTATGTTTCCTAAAGCGAAGGATTTGACAATAAAAGAAATAATGAAAAGTGCACCATATTCTTCTTATGAAAGAAATAATTCTTATCTAAAATCTCTAGCGAAGAAAAAAATTATTGAAGGGAAAAAAATAGGCAAAACGTATGTCTTTTCATTAATATCAGATAATTGGTCCTCAAAAAAAGCATTTTACTCTTATGCTTTGGAAAGATCAAAAACCTTCTCAGGTGCAAATAAGATTATTTCTTTAGCCTTAAAAGAAATTCCAGAAGAAGATACAGAATTAATTATGATATTTGGAAGTTATTCCAAGGGAATACCTGGAGCAGATAGTGATATTGATTTAATTATCGTTTCTGAAAATAAGGAAAAGGTTGACGTAGACCTTACCTCTATAAGAAGAAGATATAATCTCAAAATACATCCGATAATTATCCCCAAAACAGAATTTATAAAAATAAAAAATGAGAATAAAGAGCTATGGGCTTCCTTAGTAGCGAATGGAATAATATTTAAAGGATATGAATTATTTTATCATTATGCCTATACAAACTAAACAAACAGATAATAAATTACCTCCGGGATTAGTTAAAGATAAAGAAGCCAAATTGCTTGCTTCAAAGTATTTAGAGAGAGCAAATAAAAATATTGAGCTTATGAATATAATTTCTGAATTAAGTAAAAATAAAGAAGCTCAAAGGGCATTAAGTTTATCTGAGACTTATTCCAATGATGAATGGGTCACTATAACTTCTTATTATGCAATGTATACTGCAGCTTTGGCGTTACTTGGAAAACTAGGCTACAAATGCAACGTGCACACATCTACAATTTGGGCTATAGAAAAATTCTTTATTGAAAAAAAGATTATAGAACCTGAATACCTTTCTTTTCTTAATCATGCAAAAGAGCAAGTAAGTAAGAACGATGTAGATTCTTTATCTAAAGGAAAAAATGACAGAGAAACAGCGCAATATAATGTTACGAAAGAACTTACGCATTCCATTGCTGAAGCAAGTATGAAAAATGCCCATGCTTTTGTGAATAAAGCAAATAGTATCATTTTAAGTTAATTCTGTCTACTCATCAAAATGGTATGCCGTCCAGTCGCGGCAGTCGGGTTGTATGGAATTATATTTAGGGGGTTTTGGCTAAACGGAAGGTTTAAAAATGACTTCTGTTATCATTAATTAATGACATTATGGTAGATTTTATACGAAATACGTCCGATGAAAGAATGGAGTTGATTGAGGAGAAACTTCGTAACTCTTTTAGAGCTGTTAAAGCAGATAATGACGAGATTAAGAAGAAAATTGAAGAGTTGGCTAATGCTGCAAAGAATAGTACTTTTTCTAAGGATATTGCTGATTTGAATAAAAAAGTAACTACTAATGATGATTCTTTCAGAAAATTCAAGAAAGATGTTTCTGTGGATGGTTTGAGAAGAGAAGTAGTTAAGGAAGTTCTTCCTATGTTTAGTGAAAAAATTAAAGTAGGATTACAATCTATTACTAAAGAAAATAATGAGATGAGAAAAGACTTGAAAGCTTTCAAAGACAAATGGGCTTCTTCTAGTGAAGAGAAACTTAATAAAGGTCTTGAAGAGATGAGAGCTAATTTCAAGAAACTCGATGCTACAGCTAAAGAAAATCAAATTAGTAATATTAAATTATTTGAAAAACAAAATTCTCGTTCTAAATCTGAAATAAAGGCTATAAAGAAGTCTTCGCGTAGGGAAATAGACGCTCAGAATAAGCTAATTGACCTGTATAGTGCTAAATTAGAAGAATACTCTGGAGAATTGGATGAAGATTTCAGAAGAAACAAGAAAGAGATATTATCTAGTTCTGAAAGAAAGTTTAATGCTTTGAAACTAGAGAACGATGAAGAGCTTACCAGATTAAGAGGACAAATTGCTTATATTAAAGGAAGAGTAAACAAAGAAATTGGTGTTGAAGAAAAACCAGTTGTTAAGGTTGAAAAGAAAGTTGAGAAGAAAGCCGAAGTTGCACACGCGGGTGTCCCGGAGTCAGCTAAAGGCAGAAGTCCTGCTGGCCAGAAGAAGGCTAAGAGATCCGGTCCTGGTTTTTTTGGTAGAATTATAAATCTTTTATCTGACGAAGATGATAAAAGTACAAAGAAGGAAGTAGTAAAGCCGGTATTCGCTAAAGTTGAGAAGAAGATTGAAGTTAAACCAATAACTAAGGAAGTTAAGGTATTGGATAAAAAAAATGATGCAAAGACTAAGAATATCTTTGCTAATTTGGTCTCTCTTTTGGCTGATGAGTCTCCTGAGATGAAGATTACAGTAAAGAAGCTCGGAAAGAAACAAAAGACTATTACGGTAAAGTCTGTTACACACGCTGGTGTCAGCCCTGCTGGTCAGAAGTCTACTACACCTGTGAAACAATTAGGAAAAGTGGAGGAAAACGGATTTTTTAATAGTATTATTAAGTCTCTTTCTGACTAATGAGAATAAGTTCTAGCTTTGTAATTATATTTTTATTGTCTTTTCTTGTTGTAGTTATTGGTAATATTGCTGCACTGAGTTTGAATTTTTATTCTAGTTGGATGGGTTATTTATTTGGAGTAATGTTCGTTGGTTTATTCTTATTGATATTTAGAAAGCATAAATCTGGCTCAATAAGACTTTTAGCATGGGTTTTGCCTATTATATTTATTTTAGCAGTTTTGTATATCAATTTCTTACCATTTGGTTTTCAAAAGGACTATACTATTACAATTGCGGAAGATGGTTCTGTTCTAAGTAGTTCTTCTCAAGTATGGTTACAAGACTTAAAAGGAAAGAAGATAACTAATTTGACAAATGTTTATGATTATGGACAAATTAATGTGGTAGTTAAGCCTAGAGCGGTCTTGAGGAATGCTACGGTTAATGTATCTATTATTAATTCTAATACAAGTAATATTTATCTGGCAAAGACAAATTTTAATGTAAGTAATAATAAATGGGATTATTCTTGGGATTTTACAAAGGAGATTCCTAATCCTTTTTTGCTTTGGAAATGTCTGCATACGTTTCTTTTACATCCCCTGGTTGCATAGGAAGCAGATTTATTTTCGCCTTTTTATGGAGATTTTCTTCAATTAGCTCAACAAATCTTTTAAGAGTAACTGGATTATCTCCTCCTAGATTGTAAATTTCATATTTCAGATCTTTTTTATTTATTGCTCCAATGATTCCAGAAACAATGTCTTCTACAAATGTAAAATCTCTGCCCATATCACCGTTATTGTATAGATTTATGGGTTTATCTTGCAGTATGCTTTTCGCAAATTTAAATAATGCAAGATCTGGTCTTCCCAAAGGACCATAAACAGTAAAAAATCTTAATCCGGCAGTTTGGATTCCATATAAATGGTGATAGGAGTGAGCTAGAACTTCATTTGATTTTTTTGAAGCAGCATATAATGAAATTGGCGTATCTGTTCTATCAGACTCTAAAAATGGAATTTTTTTATTATTGCCATAAACAGAACTAGATGAGGCGAAGATTACTCTATTTATTTTATTTAATTTTGCAGATTCAAATATGTTTAATGTTCCAAGATTATTTGCATTTTCGTATGCCCACGGGTTTGTTAGAGAATATCTAACTCCTGCTTGAGCTGCCAAATGAACAATTGCTTCTGGATTTTCTTCCTTTATTATCTTATTTAGTTCTTCAAAGTTAGTTATGTCCTGTTTATAAAATTTGTAATTTTTATTTTTAATAAGTATTTGATTTCTCTTATTTTTAATTCTGGGGTCGTAATAGTCATTAATGCAATCAAGACCAATAATATAATTTCCTTGTTTAAGTAGTTCTTTCGCTAAGTGAAATCCAATAAATCCTGCCGTGCCAGTTACTAATATTTTTTTCATTTTATATTATTCTCTCTGATTACATATAAAGGTCTTCCCTTTGATTCATCATAGATTCTTCCAATGTATTCGCCTAATATCCAGATTAGGATAAATAGGAAACCGATCATTATTAAAAATCCGACAGATAACCATTTGTAAAGAGGGTATTCTCCTATGCCTACCCTAAGCGTATCAATTATCATATAAAGTAAGAATAAACAGCCAGAAAAGATACTTAACATCCCTAGAAGCAATCCTACTTTTAATGGAAACATAGAGAAATTAAGTATTCCGTCCATAGCGAGTCTCATCATTTTGGTAATGGTATAACCTGTTTCTCCTGAAAATCTATCAGGTCTGTCATAATCTACAAAATCATATTTGAATCCTAACCAAGCAACCATTCCCCTAAGATATCTTGCTTTTTCTTTCATTCCTTTTAGCTGATCTAAAACTTGTCTATCGACTAGTCTGTAGTCTCCTACATTTCTAGGTATTTTAACGTCTGAGAATTTATCTAAAAGTTTGTAATAACCAATAGCAGTCCATTTCTTAAAAAAATTGTCTTTTCTATTTTTTCTTCTTGCATAAACAACATCATTTCCTGCATTCCATTTTCTAATCATCTCAGGAATTATTTCTGGAGGGTCTTGCATGTCACAGTCCATAGTAATAATCGCTTTGCCTTGAGCATAGTCCATTCCAGCAGTTAAACCAGCTTGGTGACCAAAGTTTCTAGAAAATGAAAGATACTTTACCGATTTGTCTTTTTCGGATAAACTTTTTATAATTTCCAAAGATTTATCTTTACTGGAATCATTTATAAAAATTAATTCCCAAGAATTCTTTTCGAATATTTTATGTAGTCTTTTATATAATTCTAGAATATTTCCTTCTTCATTGTAAACTGGAACAACTACTGAGTAATCGATCTTTACCATAACCTCACTAACTTTTGACATTTTTTAAATGTTGCTAAAAGTAGTTATTCTATGGTAATAAGAAAATATAAAAACTTGCCAAATAGAGATATATTATGAAACGACAGAAAAAGAAAATAAATTGGGAAATAGTCGGTTTAATTTTAATTTTGTGTTTCGCATTTTTTCTAAGAGTATACTCGTTAGGAAATCCTCCCTTATGGGTTGATGAATCAATTTCAACAAACATTGCTAAAAATATTATACAAACTGGAACGACGACTTTGGATTCGGATTTAAATGAAAAAACTTATTTTTTACATTACTTAATGGCTTTCTTTATGTTATTCGGACAAACAGAGTTCTTCGCAAGATTCGTTTCAGTTTTATTTGGTCTAGCTACTATTATACTAGCTTATTTTATAGGAAAGGAGTATTCTAAGTCCGGAGGAATAATTTCAGCATTATTCTTCGCTGTTTTCTATCTAGAGGTATTTTTTTCAAGACAAGCAAGATATTATCAGTTATTCCAGTTAGCTTTCTTTCTCTCAATCTATTTGCTATACAAATCTAAAGAGAAGCCAATTTTAATTTATCCGGCTCTAATTGCCTTTATCATAGCGCTAGATACTCATTTGGAAGGATTGGTTCTCTCTTTCTTCTTTATAGCACATATACTAATATATAATAGAAAACAGTGGTTTTTATCAATAATCCCGATAATCCCAATAGTAAACAAGCTATTAACCACAATTTCTTTAACCGCAGGAACTGCAGTTAATTATGCTTCTAATTATTTAGGATATACAAGAAATATGTATTATATGTTAATTCTGTTTATTCCCGGTTTAATTTGGGCTTTCGTTAAGAAAAAAAGATTAACTTTAATGATTATTTTGCCATCAATACTAACATTAGTAGGAGTCTTTTCGTTGCAAGTCTTCGCATTTAGATATGCTTATTTTTTCGTATTCCCTTTAGTACTTTATGCAGCATTATTAATGTCTTTCTTATACGATAAATATGGAAAGTTAATTCTTATCCCAATTTTAATCTTAATTTTGATGCCTTCAAATCTGTTTTATCCACAAACTTACGTAAACGTAATAGTTCCAGTAGATTATCAGTTTTTTGACACTAGCTCTCCAACTAATGATTACAAGAATTTGCCTTTAGAGCTAAAAGATTCAATAATTAATGGAAATGACCTATTAATTTCTTATTTTTCTTCGGATGTTAGCTTTTATTTAAGAAAACCGGACCTAGTAGTTCCCTTTAGTTTGAACGGAATTGGAGAAGATCAAGTTTCTTATAATAATTCAAAAGGAGAAGTAGTGGATAGATATTCTGGAGCTCAAATTCTAAAGGAACGCCCAAACGAATCTTACTATTTGACTGCAGACTTCTTTTCAACTAAAAAGCTTAAATCCGCACAACTTGAACTATATAATTCTTTAACAGCAAACTGCACTAAATCCTATTCATCTCAGGATTTAATCGTCTGGCACTGTCTAGATTAAATCTTTCAAACTTTTAAAAACAGAATCCTTAACTTCTTTAAAGGTGGAGAATTTTCCTAGGATAAAGGGTGTAAGTTCTGAAATCCAAATATTTTCTTTTATGAGTATTGCTTTTTCGAATTCTTCTTTATTAAATTCTTTTTTGTAGAAGCTTAATTTTTTGTTAACTAATTCTAAATTAGGTTTTACGCCCAGTTTAATTAAAAAATCTAAGTCATAGAGATCTCTTGCTTGATTTCTAGTCATAATAGCTCTTATTTTTTCTGCAAAAATTTCTTCTTTAGCCATTACAGGTATACTAAAACCTAGTATTTCTTTATAATTCGTTCTTGTTTCTATTATTTCATATTTCAAGACTTCTTCTCTTTTACTAACATCTATTTTAACAAAGCATCTTTCAATCTCTTTGTTAAATAGTGGGCCCTCAGCGCCTATTTTAAAGGAAATAGACAAATTAGTTTCTTCTATTTCTGAAATTTTATTGGGGATACCAAGCGTCTCGAGGTCTTTTTTTATATTAGAAACTAATCTTTCAGTATCTATTTCCTTTATCAAAGTAAAGTCTAAATCTTCAGAAAATCTATTCAAACCGTAAAAGAAAAGTAGGCATGTTCCTCCTTTGAAAATTAATTCGTTTGTTATCGTGGAATAAATAGAGTTTAAAATAACTGTTTGCATATAATGTTTTTCTTGCTGATATGGTTTAAAGTGTGTTATTCTACACAAATCACTCAATTCTTGCTTAGTTATCATTCAATCACCTCATCCGTGTATAAAAACCATTTATTATTAAACTTTCCCTTTATTTTTGAATTAAATTTGTAGACTGTTTTCGTTTTTCTTTTTAAATCGTGGGGAATTTTAGCTAAATCTAGTAAGAAACCAATCTTTCTGGCGATTACTTCTTTTTTTGTTAATTTTGCATATTCAATTAGTTTTTCTTTATCAGTTTTTTTCAATAACTCTAAAATGTTTGGGATTTTCAGATAAGTAGGATACAACAAAGAGTCTATTATAGTCTTTTCTAAGTCCGAAACGAATATGTAACTGTTTTCTTTCTTTATTTTTTTATAGCCAAACATTAGGGAAGGTTTAATTTTAATAAATTTTATCTCAGTATTAAGTATAGTCATGTCTTTCTTCTGTCTAGGGCTAATAACTAATATTCTATTTATTATTTGAGAGAATTCATTTTGAAGATAAAGAGAGGTAGTAAGGCCTAGATAGGAGGGATAAATTAGTTGAGAAGCAATGATAAAAATATCTTGAGTAATGGAATATTTGTTTTTCTCTAGTTTAAATAATAAATTTTTTTTGCACATTCGGTCTAAGTAAACAGAGGTAATATTTTTTGGCTTGTTAATTATTCTCGAAATTTCATTTAAGTTAAAAACAGCTTTTTCTTTTTCATCTAGTTTTTGTTTTATTTCATAAATGTTCATAACTTAATAAAAGAATAAAAGTATTTAAATCTTTGTATTTTGTTATATCTAATATAACAATATTGTTATGTTGAGTATAGTTAAATATAATTTAAGAGAGTTTATCATTAGATCTAATCATCTGGCACTGTCTTAACTGAAAATTGAAAGAAAAGTTTATTCTCTTTAGTAAAATCATAAGATTTAAATAGTAGTTACCTGTAGGGTAACTATGGAACAAATAACTAAAATGCAAGATAATAGTGAATCTTCAGGCGTATTTGAGATACCGACATATTTATTGAGAGCTTATGCTTTATTTTACGTTAAATATGGCTTAAAACAGGAATTCAGTCAGAAGGAATTGGATTGGGTAGTCGGAGAAAGTATGAAAAAGAAGATATTTGCTTTATTGTTAAAAGCTGGCTGGATAGCCAAAAAACAAAGAAATACTTATGTATGTTTGAATCCCGAGATGTTATTAAGAAAAATGGTAGACTTCAAAGTACCCTTCTTAATGAAAAATGCCGAAAGACCATATTGTTTTACTGGATTATCTGCTATTGAAATATGGAGCGATTATTCTTATGTTCAGAGAAGTTGGGAAAAGTCGCCTTACTTCATAAAAATATTAAAGAAAGATTTAACCTACTGGAAAATCTTTTTCAATAAAAGTAGAATTCCAAATTATATTAATTCTGGAAGATCTATTGGAGAGTTTATTATATTAATTCCTGTTGAAAAATTAGATTTTGAAGAAAAAGACTCTTTGAAAGTTGAAAAATTAAATGCAACAATGGGCATAGCAAGAAATAATAAGATTTATTCATACCCTTATAATTATATGAAGGAGAAATATGGTTGAAAATTTATTTCAAATAAGAGAAAAAGAAATATTCGAAATTTTAAATAGCTTGAAAGGTCAAAAGTTCGTGATTATTGGGGGATATGCAGTGAATGCTTATGTTTTGCCGAGATTTTCGGTCGATTGTGATATTGTAATTCACAAAGAGGATATTTCTAAGATAACGGCTATACTTGAAAAGATAGGGTTTACAGAAAGCCGAGAAACAAGTGAGTTGTCTTATGGCGGGAAATTCAAGAGATTTGAGAAACAAATCAAGAAAGATTTTGGAGTTAGCATTGATATTTTAATTGGAGAGGTCATGGATAGACAAACTGGCTCCGTTTTTTCAGCCGATTGGATTTTTGAAAATTCACAAATAAGAATTCTTAGGGGTAAAACTATCACTGAAAAATTAGAAACAAGAATAGTCAATCCTGAGGCACTATTTGCAACTAAACTCGTTTCTTGCAGAAAAACAGACATAAGGGACATGTTTCTCCTAATTTCTGAAATAAAAAATAAAGATTGGGTTAAACAAGAAGTTTCAAGTAGATGTTCTTTTTCAGAAAGATTTAAAATATTAAGCGAAGAAATAGGTTCAAATCAATTTAAAGATGGACTTCAGGGAGTTTTCGGATATATAGACCCGAAACTTTTTGAAAAACATAAAAAGCTTATTTTAAGTCTCGAAAAATAGAGTTTAGTCATCTGGCACTGTCTTAACTGAAAAGTAACAGCTAACCAAACATTTAAATAGCCTATTTTGATGAAATAAATAAGGTCTAAAAAGTATTAAATCGTAAAACAAAAATGCTACACTTAAGAGAAAATAAAGGCAAAGCAAGTATCTTCGCTAGTTTCTTAACTATTATGGTTATTGGTCTATTAATATGGGCTGGTCCAGCAAATGCTTTTGAAGTTTCTTTAGGTAATTTTTCAGACGATAAACCAACACAAGGCGATATAATTTCTACAGTTGCGAGTGTTATTATTAATTCAAATGAAAGAGTTAATATTGATTACATAAATATGACTGTAAATGGCGTAGACTATTGTCAATTCAATGCTTATACTGGTGCAAATTTAAGCGAATGTAAAGGAATTCTTCCAATAAAAGTTATAGCAGATGATTCTCAATTAGGTTATGGTTACGGCTATGGATACGGATATGGCTATGGTTATGGTTACGGCTATGGATCTAGCGATGGAAAATTCACATATAATATTTCAGTAAATACTAGTGTTTTAGCAATTGGTAATAATCAATTAACATTAACAGCAAATACAACAACAAATGTTTTATCTGCTTCTAAAACAGTTTTAGTAAGTTCAGAAGGAAATGCTGAATATGTAGTCGCAATACCTATTGAAGGTAATCAAACTATTACAAATAGTGAATTGAATGTTTCTATTAATTTAAAATTTGAGAATGGTGGAAGTGGAAATCTAGTTATTGAAGAATATTCTGAAAGACCAAATACAACAAATGTATTCTCCTTACCAGGTTTAGGAAAATATTTTGTTATCGATGATTCTGGTTTAACAGGAACATTGTCTAATAAAACTGAATTAAGAATTTATTATAGTGATGCAGAAGTTATTGCAGCTGGTTTAAATGAGTCTTCATTAAGATTATATTTCTACAATGGATCTGATTGGGTTTCTCCATTATCTTCTGGAGTTAATACTAGTGGAAATTATGTATGGGCAAAAGCAAATCATTTCTCAACTTGGGGCGTATTTGGAAGTTTACCTGGAGTTGTCTTTAGTCTTCCTGCAAACAATGCTATTTTCTATTCTGGAAATGTTATCTTTAATGCTTCTCTTGATAGAGATCCTTCTTTAATTAGTTCAAGTTCTTTCATCTATTCTAATGCTTATTATAACATTGGTTCTTCTAATAGTAATCTTTGGACTGTAGACGTTTCTGGATTTGACGAAGGATTAAATGTAGTTACTGCTAGTTTTGCTCTAAAAGACGGTTCTATCTTCGAAAAGAATGTATCATTCTATTACTATCCTAGTTTGTCTGTGAACTTTGTTTCACCTATAAATGGTTCTTTATTTTCTTCTGGAAATGTTATCTTTAATGCTTCTCTTGATAGAGATCCTTCTTTAATTAGTTCAAGTTCTTTCATCTATTCTAATGCTTATTATAACATTGGTTCTTCTAATAGTAATCTTTGGACTGTAGACGTTTCTGGATTTGACGAAGGATTAAATGTAGTTACTGCTAGTTTTGCTCTAAAAGACGGTTCTATCTTCGAAAAGAATGTATCATTCTATTACGATATGACTGCTCCAATCATCACAGTTCCTGCTAATATAGGTGGCGTTGAAGCAACATCTTCAACAGGTGCTGTTGTAAGTTATAGTGGAGTTAGTTCGACAGAAGGATTGACTGCTTCATGTTTGCTTTCTTCAGGTTCTATATTTGCTTTAGGAATAAATACAGTTACTTGTTCTGCAACAGATCTTGCTGGAAATACTGGTTCGAATAGTTTTACAATAACAGTTGTTGATACAACAAGTCCAGAAATATTCTTAATTGGTGGAAATGTAACTTTGACAGTTGGTACTTCATATTCCGATTCGGGGGCTACTGCAAATGATAGTGCTGCTGGAAATTTAACTTCAAGAATAAATGTTACTAGTAATGTTAATACTGCTGCTGCAGGAACATATCTTGTTCAATATAATGTAACTGATAATGTGGGGCTTACTGCTTATGTTAACAGAACAGTTATTGTAACTGCTGTTCAGACTGCTGATGGTGGCGGAAGTTCTGGTGGCGGAAGTGGATCTTGTACAACTTCATGGGCATGTGGCGAATGGTCTGCTTGTAATGCTGGTTCTCAAACAAGAACTTGTTCATATCCTTCAAACTATTGTACTCCTAGATCTGAAAAGCCTCTAGAATTAAGAACATGTACTGTTCCGGCTACAAATAATAATACTAATAATGTTTTGAATAATCAAACAACTCAACCTACTTTTGCTAGTGGAATAACTGGTGCAGTTATTGGAACTAATGCTGGAAGATGGTCTTTGGGAATTTTAGTCTTTTTAATTTTAGTTGGATTAGCTTGGTGGATTGTTGCTGCTAGAAAAAGAAAAGCTGCAAAGTCTATTAAGAAAAAGAAATAATTTTCAAATATTTTTATTTTAACAAATGATACATGTTTTTGATGCGACTAGTGCAAGGGAGTTTAATCCCGTTACTAGGACGATTGCTATTCGCTGTATGAGTTCTGAGAACGGGAGAGTTTACGAAAGAGTTAAGTATGGGGAACTAGACTCTAGAAAATACGTAGCTATTTTACCTTTGACTTTTGATGATATACTTCCTTGCATGGAAAAAAGTGCTATTGGCGGGGATAGAGATCTTATCGCATTTAAAGAGGAACAGGCACGGGAGATAGGTGACTTCTTGGGGGCATATTGGGGAGAGTTTGAAGATATTATGGTTCATTGTAATGGCGGTGCAAGTAGAAGTCCAGCAGTTGGGGCAGCAATAGGAGATTATTTTAAATTAGAGTATGATCCAAGAATTTTAGAAATACAGGAGAATGGTCCTAATAGTCACGTATATTCTACTTTACTTAATTCTTTAGTATATCAATTTCCAGACGGGAAGATTAGCAGAATTCATTAAGTATTTTATTTTAATTTTTTTAAATTTGAC
>JBAXEZ010000028.1:0-12769 GCA_037140195.1 archaeon | reverse complement strand
GCGCATCCACATTCCCGCTAATAGTATAACCTCTACCATTAACAGTTACACCATCAGCTTGAATAATTAAACAATCGGTAGAATTATCCGAACCGATATTATTTTGAAGGTTATAAGTTAATCCTGCAACAGTTAAATTTCTACATCCAGTTATATTCGTATCCTGCCATGCAAGAATCGGATAATTATTTGGATGAATTGCCCAAACATTAAAGAAATTCCAATCTGTAAATGTTGATTGAGTTTGCATTTCGGCAGTTGTTTTACCGGTCGCACCATTTTCATTATCTCCAGACAAACCAATTCCTGAAATTTCAACATCCCAATAAGAAGTGAATGCCTCATTCATCCCTGGACCCCCTGGCGGCCCACTAGAAACAAACCCGCCAACAGTAGTAATTCCCTCTACATTTCCAGTAGAATAAGAATTAAAGATTACAGCTCCGTTTGCTCCTGCAAGACCACCAATACCTATCTCCCCAGTTACATTTCCTGTTGAATAAGAGTTATTTATTCCTCCGCCAAAAGCCTGATAACCGACAAGACCTCCCACAAGGCTATTGCCGCTCACATCTCCCATTACATAGGAATTAGAAATTGTTCCCTTAGAATATCCTACTAACCCCCCCACATATTGGAGCCCTACACAATTAACATCAATCACTCCGATATTAGAAATATTTCCAAATGTAAAACCAAACAAACCGACATAATCCGTATAGGGTTTATTAATTACCAAATCAGAAATAGTATTACTATTACCATTAAAACTTCCCATGAAAACATGGGTCGGATAATCAGAATAATTTCCGATAGGTTGCCAATCACTCCCAATCCCCGAATATCCAACACTAGAAGAATTTAGATTATTCATCAAAATATAATTAGCCGTTAAATTATTTCTAGTTTCATTTAATTGAGACCAACTAGTAATTTGATATGGATCAGCTAGTGTTCCAGAGCCCGAACCAGAAAAAGAAGATACGAACGACAAACAAATTAAAAACATAAATAAATAAATTATTTTCTTTATTCTTTCATCCAGGTTTATATTATTTTTTTTCATTTTTAAATTTTTATAAAAGTTACCTCTTTTTATCATCTATTTCCATTAATTCTTTAACAACAAAATTTTTAACTAACTCAGCTTTTTTTATTCCGAGATTATCGGCAAGCTTTTGTAAAATTCCATCTAGCTTATCAGAAACACTTATTTTTATTTCACCCATTTGTCAATATTCACCAATAGAGCACTAAATACTCACCAATTGGTGAGTTATTGGTACTATTTAAAGGTTTTCCCAAAATAAAAAAGATATAGCCTAGGATACACTAAAAATACTAAACTTACAAAAATAAAACTATCAAGAACATAAAAAAATTAAAAATAGAAATTAAGTAAGAGTAAAATCGCCCTTTAATGTTTTATTAGGGTATACAGAAAAACCTTTTCCACCCTTTATCTCAAACTCAACAATTCTTCGATCAATATTTGTGCCTCTTAATTTGATAACTTCAAGTGCTCTCTTTCTTGCTCCACCTTTGTAATAAACATTATAGATCGCAACAATTCCATCAGATAAGAAAGATACAGCCTCGCCAGCTTCCTGGAAAGTTGAACCAACGTGAGTTGGGCTAGACACTTCTCTAATTAACAACGAAGTCATATTGTGAGATTCTAAATATCTGAATAACTGTTCCATATAAATTCTAAATCTAGATTCCTCTCCAGAGAAGGCAGATGAAATAGAAGATAAAGAGTCTATTAAAACTAGGTCAGGTTGAAAGTCAGTAGGAATTAAAACTGGTTGTACATCAATTAATAATTCTTTTTTAGCCTCGCTCAATAATGCCTCAACACTTCGCGCAATATCGAGTGCATTAAATCTCTTAACATAAAGTAACTTTTTCTTTTCATAAGCATCGACATCTGCGCCAAAAGATTTCATATGATATCTTAATCTATACTCTGGCTCCTCAAAGCTCATGTATAAAACCTTTTTTCCTCGATTACACATTTGCTTAGCAATTTCCAAACATAACAAAGTCTTACCGCTACCAGGACCACCCTCAACTAGAATTGCACTTCCTTTAGGAATACCTTCGCCAATCAATGCATCAAAACCAGGAACATATGTCTTCAAATACTCCTGCTTGAACTCATCTTTTTTTTCTACCATATCACTCTCTCTTCAAAATATATAACTTATAGTATTTATAAACATTACGAAAATAGTATTCCTATAAGATAACTACGAAATTCGAATAAAACTATCGCAAATAAAAAAGAAGGAGCGTATGGAATTCCGTCTTTTATGAAAACTTTTTTGTTAAATTTTTTCAAATAGCGGATATCTTCCGAACTTAAACCATCCCAACTTTTTCTAAATAATTTTTTTCCAACTTTCACGTCGGAAAAAAGCCAATCTCCTTCTCGAAGATCTTTTGTATTCATACTTCTTTTCATTGAAACTTCCTCTAAGCTTTTAGCCATGCAAAATAAAAAAACAAATAAGAAAATTAAAAAACCAAATAACAAAAAAGTTTTTTCTAGTAAGCCTAACAATAAAAAAATAACACCCAACACTAATAAAATTAAATTGTATTTTTTCTTTAATTCCTTAATAAAAAATATTTTTTCTTTTTTGAAATCACTAGCAAAAAGAATAGAAGAATAAATTAAACTATACGCACTTCCTCCGACGAATAAGAAAATTACGAAGTAAATCAAATTTAAAAAAGAAACGTCTAAAATAAAATTAAAGAGTATTGGAGACAAAGCAAAAAATAACTTTGAATCTCCTCCTGAAAAGAACCTCCCATAATAAAATGCCAAACTAAGCAATGAAACTACAAAGGTAAAAAAACCAAAACTCACCAAGTTTCCGGCATTAGTAAACAAATTAGAGAACACACTCAAAAAGAATATCCCAGAAAAAAATAAAAATAGATTTAACCAATCATCAATCTCCCTTCGAGTAAAGTCTTGATATATTGCAAAAATCAAACCAATAAAATAAAAAATGAAAAGAAAGTTCATCTTGCTTCATTTTGGACTATATTAACCGACCTAAACCTTCCGCCTCTTTTAAATTCTCTGTTCTTTCTTTTCCTTTTATCGTCATTCTTCGTTCTTCTCCTTTCAGGGCATCCATAATCATCCATACTAAATTAAAAGAACTAGCATTATTAAATATTACTACTAAAACCCACTAAGAACGACTGCACCAAGTAAAGACAGCCCAACTATAGAACCTAATGCGATTCCCAGATATAATCCCATCCCTACCTTAAGATTTACTCCAATTTCCGCAGTTTGCTCCAATTCATCTTTTCCGGATTTAATAGTTACAAGTGTAGAAGTTAAAATAAATATAATTTCAATCAAATAGAGACCAATAGAGACCTGTATCCAATATGGAGAAACCATCCCGCTTGTGTTAAACATAGTCAACATCTTACTAAAACTAAGACCGCTAACCCCTCCCGCACCACCTGCTGCCTGCGTAGCATTGCCTAATGTCCCCAAAATAGAAGTAATCATTCCAGATAAACCAACAATTATACCTGAAAGTAATGGTGCCAAGAAAGTCATATTAGATTTCATATCAGAAATAATGTCTGCTAGCAAATCAGTCAATCTTTCATCGATCTTTCTAATGTTCTTTACATAATCAGAAATAGACATTAAACTTCGCGCTGCAACCTGTAAACCTTTTTTTGACGACTCTATTAAAATTCTCATAGAAGTTTCAATTAAATGAGACGGATAGAAAACAATAGCTCCCCTTTTAGGATTAAATAAAGCATTCTCTACGGACATTCCGAGTTGCTGAATATTTTGATTTACGAGTCTAAAAAATCCCTCCGTAGAAGTTCCTTTGACTGAATCTAAAACTTTAGCAAATGCAATTTCTGGAGGCATTCCATCGCCAAGTCTGTTTCCTAATTGGAATAACGAAGAAGTGAACTCTGCTTCAACTTCCTTATATTTTTCTCTTTCCACCAAAAGTTTTTTTGTTCTCTGTGAATTAGCAATAATAAAAACCAAAGCAATAGATAGAGGAACAAATAAAGATAAAACCAGTGATAAAATTCCATTGGGCCCAGTTAATACTCCATTAGTTTCAGTAATACCAAACATACCGGTAGTTTTACCTAACATATCCATACCGATACTTCCCCAAACAGGATCTAAAGAAACCCCCAGCCAAATATGCAAAGGAGTATACATCCACAGAAGAGGAAGAATACCCAAAATAAATAAAGGTAAACAAATTAAACTTGCAGTGATATATGGTTGATTAGTATTATACAAATGATACAAAGGATTTTTCTGCAACAAACTTGCCTCACCATATCCTCCTGGTCTTTCTAAAACTACTTTATTAGTCATAAAAACTACAAAAAAAGGAACTAGTAAATTAAATACAACAAAAAGATGATACCATTTAATTCCTCCACCGAGCATTGTTGTTGCAAGAGGTAAAATTGCCAGAGATAAAGTTGGTAAAACAATACCTAACATGTAAATATTTGTTAAAGGAGATTTAACATTGTGAGTATATTTCAACATCTTTTCATAAACACCATCTAAAATAACTTGCAAAGATTTTTCCAAAAATGCAACTCTTCTTGATTCCGAAGGTTCATACAAACTAGACTCAATCAAATGAAATGCTTCAATAAACTCTAAAGAAAAATCTCTCCAAGTTTCTAAATAATGATCGACGCTGTCCTTAACAGTAGAATATCTCCCAATCTGGACATCCCAAAAAACTTTCTTAAAATCAAGAGCTAACGGCTCATCTAAATGCTGTGCAGCGAAAGCGACAGCCTTCTCAAAATTACTTGTATGCTTCATATAAATAACAATATACAAAATTGCAGGAACCATTTGTGAGGAAGCTTTTAGTCTCCATTCCGTCGCCAACTTCTGAGGATAATTGTAAGTATAAAAATAAATAAACACAGAGCCTAAAACAAATAAGAATAGTAACATAGTAGGAAAATTTTCTAGTCCTGCCTCTGTTGCAAGTAGCCAATAAGAAATTATTCCCACAAAACCTAAAAAGAAAACGAGTAAAAAAGTCATTGCAGAAAAACCTGCAGCCTCATCAGGAGTAATATTTAGGTGAGCAATATCGATAAACTTCTGAAACTTTACGGTATCACTTTTGGAAGCTTTGATGTGAACTAAGTTACCCACATTCTTACACCACTTTTCATAACCAGTATAATTTTGAACTAGTCCTTTCCTAAACTCCTGATAAGATTTACTATATTCAGAAATATCAACATTTTTATTATCAAAAGAACTAACTTGCCCGCCTAACTTAGATTCATACTTCTTTAGAATTTCATCTGTCGTAGGTTTTCCGGCCATTTCACACTCTCTTTTACATAAGACTATTCCCGACTATATAAATATTTAGAAAAGTCATAGGACTTGAGAAACTAAGTGGCGAAAGACAACTATGTTCTTTTGATTTTCTGCTCCGAAGAGCTGACTCCGGCGGAGGAAACTTTTCTTGGAGGCCTTCGTAAAGGTCATCCCTTGTGGATAAGAAAAATAAGTTCTTAATACCCGAGAGCTCCAGATTTTACTCTGGAGCAAAGCATCTCGAGTTGTACATAATTAACGAGAAAACACGATTTTTAAAGCTAACTAAAATTACAGATTCATCCGCTTACTTTCCACATCTAGCCATTTTTTCCATTCAGGAAAAACTCTATTTGAATTTGGCAATCCAATTTCGGCCATTATTTTTTCAGATATTTGATGGAACGCATTATTTGATCTAACAGTAAATTCAGCTTCGAGTAATTCAGGATTTTCAGTTTTCGCAGCATATGAAACTATTTCTTCTTTTATTTTTTGTCTCAGAGTAATATTATCCCAAACTGCATCCCAATTTCCAGCCCAACCTTTGACGTTCGAAGCAATATCTTTTATGATTTCAGAATCACCATTAATCAAATCATCCGAAGGTTTTAGTTTGTCTTCTTTAACTTCATACTTCATTAAATCTACAAATCCGCCCTCAATTGAAGGATCTTTAGTCCAGTGCTTTCTAACTTCAGAAATACTCAAAACTCTTCTCCACGATTTCATCCCGTCCGGAGACTTAACTGGATTAGCAACTAAAATACAGTCAGTAGCTTTGAAAGAAGTTACGGGAACACCTAGGTCATTTACAACTCTATCAAAAATACCATAAGGTGAAGCACCGTGAATTGTACCGGCCACTACGTTTGCTAAAGCACCAATTCTCATCGCTTCATATAATGCCTTAGCTTCACCACTTCTAATTTCTCCAACAATCAAAGATGAATCGCCAAGTCTCAGAGAAGCCCTAATTCCCTCTTCCGCAGAAACTTCAGTAGTCTCTCCAGTCAACGCACTTCTTACCTTCATGGATAAAATATTATAATCTAATTTTCTCAAAGCATCTACTGGAAGTTCCGGAGTATCTTCAACTGTAATAACTCTATATCGCGGCATAATTTCTAGCATCAGAGCACCCAAAATAGAAGTTTTACCAGACGAACGAGTACCTGCAACGAGTAGTGTTCTAGCACCGTCAATTAAAAAGCTCATCACACCAGCACCAAGACCGTCAATCATTTTATTTTTAATAAACAAAGGTAATGTCCAAGGTTTTGTTCTGTGTCGTCTAATGGAATATGCGAGTCCGCCAATAGAAAGAGGCTGTTGAATTATAGCGACTCTCGCACTCATATCACTTAAACTTAAATTTGTATCTAAAATAGGATTCGCTTCATCTAATGCTCTTCCAGACAACATTCTAAACTTTGCCGCCCAAGAATCTACATCTTCCTGTGAAACTACAATATTTGAAGAACACTCTTCGTAATCATTGTGCCTAACAAAAATTCTAGATAATGCCACCGGTGCATTCAAGGAAATATCTTGTAACTTTTCATCTTGTAATAAAACCTCCAAAATTCCAAAACCAATAGTATATCTAACTAAAATATGAGCAAGACGATTTAAATCAGAATAACTTAAAGAAATAGTTTTGCTATTTGCTAAATCCTGAAGTAAGTCACGAGCAACGTTAAAGAAAACTTGTCTTGTTCTTTCTACGTCGCTAAACTCTTCTTGTGTAGGTCTATGTTCAATTAAAACATTTCTAGCCAAATTAAGTAAGGTATGATACTCTTCTCTTAAAGAATATTCTGGAGGAGAAAGACTATAAATTAATTTTGCTTTGTTCGGTTCTTTGAAAATAGTAACAGTACTCTTATCATATCCAGTTGCGATTTCATATTGATCAATAATCTCAGAATCATCAGGAATTTTAGAAATCATTCTAGTAAAAGTAAAATTTGGCATAATATCTGGTCTGAAAATCTTAGAATATATTTCTCTACTATCCGAATAACCCTGATCAATTAAAAGATTATACTTTTTCATCAGAGAGAGATTTTCAAAATAAGAAATAATTTTTTCAAGAAGCCAGATAAACTGTTCATTGTTTACACCCTTAGAGTTGGAAACTTTTTCTGAAACAATAGTTGCTTTCAAAAAACGATAAGCCTTCAGCGGATCATATTTTAACAAAGTATTCACTAAATAATTTAAAGTGTTATATGCACGAGGATAATCGGGGAGCGAAGATAATTTTTCGGTAGACAATACCTGTTCTTGCTTTATCAAAAAATTATACATAGATGCAACCTCTACAAGCATTTGGACTTGGCTAAAGTTATAAGAATAATTTCTCTGTTGAACAAGAACAACTCGAGTAATGTTTGAATTCTCTGCCAGAGCATCAATAGTTCTCGCCATTACTTCTGCAGAATCAGCAATAGAAGGAACAGAAGCATCCCCAAGATAATTAATATACATTACATTCTCACCAGATTCACTAATAACTTCGTAAGAATACAAAGCCGTATCCGTTTTGAACATCATTTTAAATCACCATCCTCATAAATAAGATAATAAACTGCAGGTTAAAAAGATTTGTGTATTATGAGCAAACTCTTATAAATACTGAAATCATATAATATAAAAGATGGCTGAGCAACAACAGGATAATCAACTACAGATAATTCTCTCGGATTTGGGAACACGTATGAGAGATATAGAAGAAAGAACCAATTCTATCAAAGAACGTATGCTTTTAATAAATGCTAACCTTATTGATGCGAAGGAAGAATTGGAACAAAGAGTTCTTGCGATAGAAAAACAGAATGCTACTATTACTTCTGAACTTAAAAAAATCAATTCCTCAATACAAAATATTCTTTCAGAAACAAATAACTTCGTAAGAAAAGATGAAATCATCCTAGTTGAAAGAATGTTAAAAGATTTCCAGCCTCTGGAATTTGTAAGAAGAAAAGACCTAGAAGAAATGAAACTTTCAAAACCAGAACAAACAGAAACATATTACACACCTCAAGTAGAAGATAAAATACAGAAAAAAGAAAAAATAACTAATCCAAAAGAAATAAAAACTAGAGAAACGACAGAATAGCATGATTCAGGTGAATAAAGTTGTACAAATGCAACAGCAAGGAATGTCAGATACGGACATTATAAATGCCTTAAAAAATGAAGGGGTTTCTCCGAAAGATATTTCAGATTCATTAGCACAAGCTAGAATAAAAATGGCAGTTTCACAAGAAGAACAATACCCTGCAAATCCTCCCCAGCAGGAGCAGCAGTACGCACCGCAAGGGCAACAGCAATATGCAGAGCAGCCCCAATATGCTCAACAACCACAATATGCTGATCAACAATATGCACCGCAAGACCAACAACAATACGCAGATCAAACACAGTATCAATATCCAGAACAAAATCAAATGAGTATTGAGACTATGACGGAGATTGTTGATAGAATTATTGCAGAAAAATTAAAAGAGATAAACCAGAAAATAAAGCCAGTAGTCGACTTCAAGAACAAGGCAGAAGAAGATATTACTGATATAAAAGAAAGACTAAGAAGAATTGAATCAACAATAGATTCCTTACAAAAAGCAATAATTGGAAAAGTAGGAGAATTTGGGCAGTCTACCTCCATGATTCATCAAGATTTAGAAAACCTTCATGGTACAGTCTCTAAACTAATGAATCCGCTAATAGATAATTATAATGAATTAAAGAAGTCAAATGCTTCTAGAAGATAAATAAAAATCTCAGAATTATTTAAAAAATTAATTATTTTTTGCCATCTTCCACAGCATTTCAAATTGACTCTTAAAATTATTTGCAACCTCTTCTCCCTCAATTACTAATACTATTGGATTCTCTAAATAAAACTCAATCATAACTAAATCTTTGTAAACTTCTACAATTGTTAACGATTTATATTCCAAATATTTAACACTTTTTGGATAATTAGAAAAAGAATCTTGATTTATAGAAGAGATATCCTTTATTTTTCTTGTTAAGACATTTTTTCTTTTTCTCTCTGGATACACAGTATAACTGAAAAAATCCCTTATCTTTTTATCGTAGTTTGCTTTAGTTTGGATTCCAAAAACCAAGACTTCTGTATTTTTAGAATATTTACTCATTTCTTTTAAAAGGGCCGTTTTAAATCCCTCAAACCCCGTATAAACTTCTATTTTAAGTGGTTTTTTACCGGCAGACTTCACTTTTTCTAAGAGTAATGGCATAATTGCTAAAATATCTTTTTCAGTTGTTTCTAACTCTTTTTTTTTAACATTTAAATAATCGAAAATCCTTTTCGGTTCCGTTGCACTATACTGCTTAATATTATTTTTAGTGATTTCGCTTATTAGCCCTTTGTTTTTTAGAGATTCCAGTATTTCATATATCTTTCCAGTATGAATCTCTGCTTTTTTGATAACATCTCCCGAAGTACCTTCCCCGATATCTAACAAGGCCAAATAAATTCTCGATTCATAATCTGTGAGCCCTATCTTTTTTAATTTTAAGTCTAACATAAAAACACAAATTAATTAGAGTTTATAAAACTTTATTTTTCCCTACTCCTAAGGGAGGGTTAGATATAACTAATACCTTACCCTATATAGATTGTGCCTGAAGAGGCACAGGAAAGACAAAATGGAAAACAACCAATACAGAAGAGCCGAAGGAAAGAATGATGCTGAAAGAGCAAGAATGCCTGAAAGCGTTTTGGAGGAAAAGTTATATTCTCCAGCAGATAAATATTTTGCTCATGATAAATTAAATTATGGAGGTGCAAAATGAGCGATCAATTTTATGATGCAAGATACGAGCAAGCAAAGAGAGATGAAAAAGAAAGAGTAGAAAGAGCTGTTGAGGGGCTAACAGAAAAATATGCAAGAGAAATAAGTGCAGAATACTGGCTTGGCGGAGGAAGAACTCCCGAAGGCAGGGATATTCTTAGAAGCGTAGCTAAATCTCTAGCATTAAATAAACTGGAAGAACTTTCCAGAGGAGGATTTTGAAAATGGAAAATGAAAGGCAAAATCTTGAAGAATCATTAAGAAGATCAGTCAGAAACGATATCGTACGGAGAAATCAATTACGTGGACCAATAAGTGGTGAGGCAGAAAGAATGATAGACAAATGTGTAGAGATAGAAATGGAAAATCTCGAATATCAAATAGAATCTAGACCATCCTACCGGGCCGGGAGGGATTATGATTAAAATGGAAAATAAAATTAGAGTATTATACGGAGATGATAAAGCAGTAGAAAGAGAATCTCTTGCAAAACAATTAAGATTGAGAAATGTCAATGTTGATCTAGCAAGTAGCGCAGAAGAAATGCTTGCAATGGCTAAAGCAAATAGCTATCATGCTTTTGTAACAGATTTAGAATATACAAAGGGCGGAAAGGAAGGATATGAAGTTCTTAGTCAACTAAAAAATTACTCTGGTTTAAAGGTTATTTATTCAGGAGTAGCGGGCTTTGAACATGAAATGGAAGCTTTCGAGAGGGGAGCAGACTATGCTGTTCTTAGAAAAAATGAACCACTCTTATTAGAAGTTTTAGCTAGAGAATTAAAATTAGGAGATAACGAAAATGGCAAAGTCAATTGATCAAATGATTGAAGAGATAGAAAAAAAAGCCTCTGAACAAAGTGTAAGAAATTATAATGGATATGATTCTAGAAGCGTTACAAAGGTAGTACATTCTGATAATAAAAGAGCTATTGCTTATGAGTTGAAAGGAAGTACCTGGCATAGAGGAGGGACCAATGGCGGAGGAGTTTCATATTTTCAAGGAATAAATGCCTATGATGGAGAATCTGATTTATCTGTAATGCCTTATGATGTTTACAGAGCAAAATATTACCATGAATGGGATATATTTGATATCCTTAGTCTTAAAAACTTGGGTGAAAGAAAACATGAAATTATTATGGGCAACGAATATAGAAAGATTAAATATTTGGTTAACTTTGGAGAAAGAAAAGTAGAAAAATTGGAAGAAGAAAATCTAAAACCCATAGTGATATCTGGCGCAGAAGCAAATGATTGGTAAAAAATAGACTAGAGATGAATAAAAAATTAATTATCCTTTAACTTTCTTTGTCAATACAAACGAAACAATTCCTGCAACAATAATAAGAAGAACCATTCCAAACCATTCTTTATCAAACAAACTCTGAGCAGAATCGAAATTAATCGCCCAATTGAAAGCATAGCTCGAAGAAACAATAAACATAATTATTACCAAAGCAACTAAAACGCCTGCAACTTTAGTATTCTTAACAAAAAATTCACTTGCCTCTTTTCCGACAAAACTAAGCATTAGTAAAATCATAAAAAGACATACGATAAAAACCACAAACCAAGAAATATTCATTTTGGTGAATTCAACTAAATTAACATTAACAATAAAAAAGGAAGCAATAATTAACGATAAAAATAAAGAAATCATGTTGTTTTCACCCAATACTTTTGTTTTAACCAAAAGAGCATAAATTAATATAAAAATAAATAAAAAAGAAATTACAGGCATTATTGTACTAATTGCTACAAGTGAAACTACCATTTTTCTTAAACTGTTCTTGGAGGAGTACTTCCGCCAGAGTCGCCTTTAACTATAAAATAAATCAAACCAGCAATTGCAACCAAAAGAACCAATCCCCAGAAGTACTGATCCAGGAAATTAGTAAACGCAAATGAACCTCCAAACATATCTTCCCATTCAGACCAAGCCCATAGGATTACTCCAACCCCTAGAACCCAACCTACCCAACCAGCTTTTGTATGACCATTCCCTACAAACCCTAAAAGAATTAATAAAACTAAGAAAATTGATAAAGCAATACCGAACTTAGGAAATAGAACAGCAAAAAAAGTTGGAACCTGATCATTCAATAAAGAAAGAAGACCAATTGAAACAGCAATAATAGCATTAATACCTGCTACGTTTTTATTAGCATTTGTCCCCGTAGCATCCCCAAACAACCTTGTTTTCTGTAAAATTGCAAAAACTACTGCGAAAATTATTAAGAAAGGAAATAAGTAAGAAAATACACCCTGCGCTGCCCACTCATTCAACACCTGTGTGATATCTAAAACCATAAATTAAACCAGTATGCGGAGTTTATAAATTTATCCAAAAACAAAACAAATATAAAAACAAAAAAGTAATAATACCTATGAAAATTCACCAGCTAATAAAAACGAAACGTTCTTTCAAACAAGAATTCAAAAAACAAATCAGATTTGCAATAACTGCAGCAATTGGTTTTATAATTGCCTTTTCCTGGAGAGAAGCCGTATTTGATTTATTCCTAAATTTTACCTCAAGAGTACTAGATTTACC
>JBAXEZ010000027.1:0-12980 GCA_037140195.1 archaeon | reverse complement strand
AAATTAGATAGCATAAATAAAATGAATATGCCTATTATTGATAAAATAAGAAAAATTCTTTCTGGCTTCATAACTTTTTTTAATGAAAGTTATTATTTAAGGATTTTGAAATTAACTTGTGAATTTTAGAGATATTACATTCTCTTTACAGAATAGAATTTAAAATAGAAAGGTTTTTAATATTCTTACTTGTGTAATCTATAGGAAGATAAAAAACAATGGTAAGTTATGAAAAACACAGGGATATTATTAAAAAACAACAAGATAGTTATCATAGAAGGGAAATAGCGGGGCAGGCAAAAGAATGGACTAAAACCTATAAACCGCAAGGGCGAGCAAGTGATACTGCTCACGAAGATTATACTCGAGATTTAGCTGCTGCTGATTACTTAATGAAGGAAGGAAATTATGATCAAGCACTGACTCATGCGTTACATGCTGGTGAGTGGGTGTTGGAAGGCGTAAGGGGTTTAAGGTTTAATCGTGGAGGGGGAGATGCGAGTGAACATAGGGAAAGAAATACACAGCTTACTCTTGCTGAAAAGATTAAATATGCCATGGCAGCCGATAAAAGAGTTGATAGAATCCTGAGTGTAGCGAGTGAAAGTGGCACAGGATATAAAATTGATCCTAACACTCTTGACGATGTAGGTGTATTCAAAAAAGCGATGGGGCGTAAAAGTATTCTTAAATTAGAAAAAACTGTTGCCACTGCTGCAATTCTTAGTTTTGGTGCAAGTATATTCTTCTTTTCATCTGATGTGACTGGAAATGTTATTGGATTATCAAATACTACTTCCTCTTGGATTGGTGGAATTTTAATTCTAATTGGTTTGATTGCTTTGGGATTTTGGATAAACGGAAAAAATAGAAAAAAGAAAGAGGAAGAAGAACTGGAAAAAAAGATTAAAGAGTTTTCAGTTAAGGGAAATGTTAGAAAGAAAAAATAATTATTCTGTCTGAAATTCTACCGTATCTTTATCTTTTAGTGCATGGTCGAGTCCAACCATTTGTCCGGGGAATTTAGAAGAGGGGCCCCAAATTCTAGTTTTTCTTATTTTCTTAGACATTCCCTTGATTATTTTTTCTGCAATGTCTTTAGATGTTGCTCCTTCTTCTAATATCATGGGAATTCCCGTTGATTCTTTTTTTGGTTCCTTTGTATAAATTCTTATTATCGGGAAAGTCTCAAATATTTTCTTTTTCAAGTCATGAACTTCTGTCCTTACATGCTCTCTGTTAGAAAAAATTGTGCAGTCTACTTTTTTATATTTTGATTTTAAAGTTGCTTCTAGTCTTCTTTTTTCTTGTTCGTTTAGTAAATCAGATTTTGTAAAAACATACAACTTTTTCCCAATTATTCTTTGTAAATATTTTTCTGTTTCTGCTATTTGATCTAGGCTATCTATAACTATAATTAATGTATCTGCTGTGTTAATTATGCTCTTATCTTCATTTGGAAAAGGTGGAACGTCTATAAGTTGTATCTTAACGTCTTCGAAGGACATCATAGCTACTAGGGAAGTATATGTAGAGAACGCGATGTTGGAGATTGTGGGATTTTTGTTTCCCGTTAGAGTCTCAAATAGCGAGGACTTTCCGACATTTGGAAAGCCAACAATTGCTGCTTGCATAGACTCTTTCTTTATAGTCGATCTACTTCCTCCTCCTGATTTTTTACCTCTGGTCTCTAATTTTTCTTTAAGTCTTTTATAACGAGTACGTAAGTTTGATCTTAGAGATTCTGCAGATTTATGCTGTGGCATAGATCTTATCATCTCTTCCATTGCTTGGAGTCTTTCTTCGTCTGACTGAGCTTTGTCAAATTTCAATTCTGCGTGTGAAAATTCCGGGGAAGCGTTTGCTGGCATTTTTTTATAAGGAAAGCTCTACTTTTAAAGTTGCTTTTTTTACTTTTGTTATGTATATTCTAGTTTCATAATCCATTTAAATTAAATTTATTAGTCTTATTTATGGTACGGAACTATTCTTCAAAGAAAGTACTTGTTTTTATGTGCCGGGTATTCTTTATAATTTTTTTAGTTTACTTGACTTATGCACGATTTTGGCACATTTTCTCTGTAAATATTCTTGTACTCGCTCTGTTTTCATTACCTTATTTTGTTAAACAGAAGTACATTCTTAAAATTCCCTTTGAGATAGAGTTTATCTTTCTGTTTTTTTGGTCTTTTCTTCAATAGTTGGACAGTTTTTCCCAAGTGTTGCACAATTTTTATTTGGGCTGACTTTGGGTTTTTTAGGATTTATAATTATTTTTGTTTTTTTATATAACCAAGAGTCAAGGATTTCTTTTAGAATGGTATTTTTTCTTTCTTTGTGTATTTCTGTTGCAACTGCTTCTTTTCTGGAGATAGCAAAATTTTATCTTAAAAACATTTTAAATATTACTATTTCTTCTGGGGATCACCAATTTGCAATGGTTAATCTCTCTTTTGTTTTTATGGGCTCTTTTATTTCTAACTTTGCAAGCTATTTTTATTTAACACAATTACGGGGTAAAATTTTTAAAGGGGTTGTAAAAAAATTAAGAGCAGAAAATCCCAATTTATTTATTGCCAGAAGTAAAGTTGTTGAAGATGCAAAGAAAACAATCTCTTTAGGAGAAGGCGAACGGGTGGAATTTAAATCAAGTTTGCGGATGAATTTACATACTGGTAAACCAGACTTAAGAGTTGAGCATGCAGTTTTGAAATCAGTATCTTCTTTTCTGAATAGCGAAGGCGGGTTTTTGTTTATTGGCGTTTCAGGTAAGTCGGAGGTATTGGGTTTAGGCAGCGATGGTTTTGAAAATTTAGACTTGTTTAATAGACACTTAACTAATTTAATAAAAGAGAATATTGGGGCGGAATATCTTCCCTACTTAGGTTTTGATTTTTTTAAAATTGAAGAAAAGGTTATTTTAAGAATTAGCTGTATGAAAAGTTCTAGACCTGTCTTTTTAAAGTTTGAAGGGAGAGAGGATTTCTATATTCGTATTGGGGCTTCTTGTATTTTACTGCTGGGAAACAAGATGATAGGGTATATTCAGAACAAATTTAACAATAAGTAAGTTTAATAAACATTTCCAGGTTAATTTGTATATGAAACTAGGTATCTTATTTTCAGGAGGGAAGGATTCGACTTATGCTACTTTGGTTGCCAGAAAGGAAGGGCATTCTATTGAATGTTTAATTAGTCTCTGGAGTAAGAATCAAGATAGCTTTATGTTCCATACTCCTGCGATAGAATTAACTAAAAAACAAGCTGAGTGTATGGGTATTCCTCTAATTATTCAAGAAACTAGGGGCGAAAAAGAAATAGAACTCAAAGACTTGGAGAAGGCTATTAAGCTAGCTATTAAAAAATATAAAATTGAGGGGATTGTAACTGGTGCGGTCGAGTCTGTTTATCAAGCATCTCGAGTTCAGAATATATGTAATAAACTTAACATTGAGTGCTTCAATCCTCTTTGGCAAAAAAACCAGATTGAAATCTTGGAAGATTTGGTTAAAAATAATTTTGAAGTGGTTATCTCTGGAGTGGCGGCATATCCCCTGGATAAAACTTGGGTTGGAAGAAGAATTGACAAAAAATTTATTGAAGAGATAAGTGTTCTTTCCAAAAAGTATAAAATTAATCCTGCAGGAGAGGGGGGAGAGTTTGAAAGTCTTGTGTTAGATGGATATTTATTCAATCATAGAATGGGTGCAGAATTAAAAAATGTTTTTGGAGAAGGAAATTCTTGGAGGGGGGAGTTTGTTGTTGGCTCTTTAATAGAACGAGCGAAAGCATTTGCAGAGAGAAAGCATGCGGGCCAGTTTAGAGCTGATGGAAAAACGCCTTATATTGTTCATCCGTTACGTGTTGCGGATATTGTAAAAAAATTTAAGAAAAGCCATAAGATAGATGAACTTGTTGCAGCGGCATATTTACATGATACTTTAGAAGATACTAAAACAGGGATAAATGAGTTACGAAATAACTTTGGAGAAACTGTTGCGCTTTTAGTTGTTGAGCTAACGAGTAATCCTTTAGAGATTGAGAACTCAGGAAAAGCTAAATATCTTTCTGAGAAACTAAGTTCAGATGACAACATGAGCAGCTGGGCTTTAACAATAAAGCTTGCAGATAGACTCGACAATGTTTCAGATTTGAAAAACTCTTTGAAGGGAAAAGAATGGGCTTTAAATTATAAAATGGAAACAATTGAAATTCTTGATTTTTTAGAGAAAAATCGTTATCTTTCAGATACTCATAAAGCTTTAATAAAAGAGATTCGACAAAAGTTGAAGGAAGTAAAATGAAAGGCAACAAAAAAGTAGGAATAACTGCCGAGTTTGTGGCAATAATCAAATCGAAGGAAGATCCTAATTATCTTTTCTTTGTTTCTCCTAGGGCTAAGAAATTATTCGCAATTTTTAATTTTCTCTTCAGAAAAACTATGGTTCAAACTTTTGAATCTCGTTTAGAACTTTCTTCATGTTTTAATCTTCTTGTTAAAGCTGAAAAACCAAAAAATATTATTAATCTTGGTGCTGGTTTTTCTTTGGAAGGATTTAATTCTAAGAATGTAAACTATCTAGATGTTGACTTTCCGGAAGTTGTCTATTTGAAGAAGAAAATACTTAAAGATATTTGTAACAAGGCGGGTAAAGATCTACCTAAGCGTTATCAGTTACTAGGGAGGGATTTATTAAAAGATTATTCAATTAACTTGAAAGGTAAAAGTGTTTTCTTTGCAGAAGGCGTTGCGTCTTATCTAAATCAACCAGAATTTTACCAATTCATTCTAAATATATTTAGGAATATGAAACATAATGATATATTTGTCTATAACGAGAAATGGTCACAGAATAATCGCTTGTCATATGGTCTTCTCCGGGGCTTTATGAGTATTCTTTCAAGAAGTAAGTCTTATTCTCATTTTAACTCAGAGGAAGAGGCTAAAAAATACTTTTTGAATGTTGGATTTTCTCGCGTTATCTTTTTGGAAAAAGGAGGATTTAACTTAATAAAACTTTCAAAATGATCCTAATTATTAATGTTTGCAAGGAAAGACTTCATTATTTTGAGTTTGTTAAACCGGTGGAAGAAATCTTGATTAAGGAAGGCCAGGAGTTTGAAACAATAATCTACAGTAAATTAACTCCTACTGTTTTGGCAGGGGTTGGGAAAGTAATTATCTGCGGAACTTCATTAAAAGATAACTCTTTCTTAAAAGACATTAAAAAGTTTAGTTGGATAAAAAAATTTAATAAACCTATTTTAGGAATATGTGCAGGAATGCAAATAATAGGGTTAGTATTTGGCGGGAAAGTCAAAAAACTAACAGAAATAGGATTTTTTAGGGAGAGTTTTAATCAAGAATTTTTAGGACTTCTAGGTGAACAAGAAGCTTTTTCACAGAAAAACTCCATGCGACCTGCGGTCAAAGAGGTTTATCATTTACATAATAATTTTGTTGATTTTAAGAAAGTAAAAGATTTTGAAATCTTTTCAGAAAATAAAAGTGTTGTTCAGGCAGTAAAGCATAAGGATAAAGAGCTTTATGGAGTTTTATTTCATCCGGAAGTAAGGCAAAAAGATTTAATTAAAAATTTTATTAGTTTAAAATGAATTTGATAGAAAAGACTAAGCAAAAGCGTGAGTTCTCGGGACTTCCAGATACTCTCATTGAGAAAGTCTTAGAACAGAAGCAGATAAAGAATAAATCTGATGAAGAAAAAGTAAAGCTTACTCGGGCATTTTTAAGAAAGTATTTTGGAGTATTTTTAACAAACAAAGTGCTAAAGGGAAAAGACGAGATGGTTTTGAAAAGCCATATCTCTAGTAAGAAAAGAGATTACACTCTTTTTTACAAACATATAGTTTCAGTTACTGGAAGTAAATTTAAGACTATTATTGACTTTGGTTGTGGGATGAATGGCTTTTCTTATCCTTTTATCCTTGGTGCTTTTGGAGAGATAACTTATTTAGGGGTTGAGAGTACAAGACAGTTATGCGATTTGCAGAACTCTTTTTTTGAAAAAAATAATTTTTCAAAGGCAAAAGTGATTTGGGGAGATTTGTTTAATTCTCTAGAAATAAAAGAAATTGTTTGCAAGTCTGATTGCCCAAGACTTATTTTCTTGTTACAAGTAGTGGATGCTCTTGAAAATATTGAGCCTAATTTCTCTAAGGAATTTTTAATTAGTTTAAAGAGTCAGTTAAATAAAGAGGATGTGCTAGTTATTTCTAATCCTCTAAAAAGTATTTCAGGAAGGAATAGATTCGATATAAAGCGTAGGTGGTTAGAAGAATTCATCAAGGAAAATTTTGTGTTAATTGATAAATTTGATTTATTTGAAGAAGAATTTTTGATAGCGAAAGGTATTTAATTGCCTTTTATTCTTAGACAATATGAAATTTACGAAAAAAGTTTTAGATAATGGTTTAACGATTCTTCACGAAAAAAGAGATGTTCCTGTTACAACTGTTGCAATTGCGAGTAAATTTGGTGCGGCCTATGAAACCGAATCTGAGAAGGGAATAAGTCACGTCATTGAGCATCTTTGTTTTAAAGGAACTAAAAAAAGAAGTATGAAAGAGATTTCATCCGAAATAGAAAAGATTGGTGGAATTTTAAATGCGTTTACACACGAGGAAGTTACCTTATATCATGCAAAATTACCTTCAAAGCATATGAATGTTGCTTTGGATGTTTTATTTGATGTTTATTTTAATCCTTCTTTTCCAGAGGAAGAAATGAATAAAGAAATTAAAGTAATTTGTGAAGAGATAAAGATGAGAAAAGATAATCCTCGGGTTTATGTTTGTGATAGATTGAAACAAAATTTATATGAAAAACCATTCGGGTTGAATGTTTCTGGCGATGAGAAGACGATTTTAGCATTGACTAGAAAGGATATCTTGGCTAAACACGGAGAAAAGTATTGTCCTGCTAATTCTATTTTATGTGTTGTAGGGAATAATTCTTTGGAAGATGTAATGAAATTTGTTAATAAATTTTCTTTTTCTAAAAATAGTCCTGCTGCTCGTGGGAAAGAGCCTAAAAAAATTAATTTAAATTCAGAAGATAAAAGGGAAGGGATTGAACAGGCAAATTTAGCAATGGGTTTTCATTTTCCTACGGGCCAGTCTAAAGAAAGATACGCTGCACAGCTATTCAATGCTATCTTCGGTGATGGTATGTCTTCTAAGTTATTTTTAGAGGTTCGTGAGAAGTTAGGGCTGGTTTATGCAATTAAATCCGATTTTGATATAGGAAAGGATTATGGGTATCTTCTAGTTTATGCGGGAACGGATAAAAGCAAAGTAAAGCAAGTTATCTCTATCGTCTCGGATGAATTTAAAAAAATGGAAAAAACTACTGAAGAAGAGTTAGGGGAAGCTAAAAGACAAATGATTGGAAATCAATTAGTTATGGTTGAGGGTAGCGAGGAGAGTGCAGTCAACCTTATCATGGAAGAAATTTTGGATAAGGCTGAGAAATATTATCAATTTGAGAAAAAGATAAATGAAGTAACTTTGGAAGAAATAAAGTCTCTTGCAAGAAATGTTAAGTTTTCTTATTCAGTTTTGAGTCCATAAGTAGATTAAAAATATATACTTTGAAGCTTTCTAGGGTTTAAATGACTTTTGTTTTCCAAAATATATATTATAACGACGTGTTTGCTTTTAAACTGAGAGTTTGTTTTTATATTTTAATGGAATATACATTAAATGAGAGTTTTAAGAGAGAGTTGATTACTGATGCAATATGTTCTATTCGTTATGGTACTATGTCCCTTAGAGAATGGGCAGATAGTTATTTATCTAGTCAAGAGGTTTTATTTCCTGGAGAAGTTGCGTGTGTAAATAATTTGGCGACTAAACTCGATTCTAGAAAACTAGGGTTTGATCCCTATACAAATTTGGGGCTGGTTAAATCTCTTTTAGATGAAGTAGAAGGGCAGTAAATTCTTTAGGAAGATTTATTAATGTAAAAGGTGTAGAAAAAAAATGGCAGGAAAAGAAATTGTTGGAAGAGGTTATCTAACTGAAAATGAAGTAAAAGAACACTTAAATAAATACAAAACACAAAGTAGCCGAGAAGAATATCTTGACAAGGTTTTATTGAAGCAGGGACTTTTGGATTCTAAAACTAGAGAAGCATTTCAAAATGTTAGGAGAAAATATTATGAAAAGGAAGCGGAAGCAATAGCCGCCGAGAAAGAGGTGTCTGTCGGAGGAGGTGGAAGATATCATCAGATAGAACAGGTGAAATCAAATATAAAAAAGGCAGGTGGAAGTGCTGATCTTTACATGCGAGTTGCAAACATTCTAGCTTCTGTAGGTGAATCTAAAAAAGATCCTAATGAACTTGAGTATGCAGCACAAATGGCAGAAAAAGCAGGTGACAAAGAAAGTGCAAGAAAATTTTATGAAGAACAGGCTAGAATAGATTTAGTTGGTAGTACTAAAGAATTTTCTTTTCATAATACTGGAGAACTAGCAGAAAAAGCAGGTGGGACACCTGAAGTATATGGGCGGTTAGCGGAAGCTGCAATTAAAAATGCAAAAGGATTTATTAAGGCAAGTAATGCGGATCCATTTAGAGCTCATCGATCCAGATTAAAAATGGCAGCATATTTAGCAACAAAAGCAGAAAGGCTGGAGTTGATTTATGAGGTTGCGTCGATGGCATCAAAGTTAGGATATTCTAAAGATGCTGAGCAAATGAATCAAAATGCAGAAAATTTAAGAGGCAATTCTTCTGGGGGTGGTTTAGTTTCTCGTTTGCCTGCAACAGCCGCAATTCTTAGTTTTGGTGCAAGTATCTTTTTCTTTTCATCTGATGTAACTGGAAATGTTATTGGTTTATCCAACACAACTTCGTCTTGGATTGGTGGAATTTTAATTTTAATTGGACTTGTTGCACTCGGACTTTGGATAAAATCTAGAAAGGATAGCCATAAAGAGAAAACTGTTGTAAAGACTAAAAGTCGAAAGAAATAATTTTAAAAACATCTTATTATTTTATCTAGTCAAACTCTTTGGATCCTTTATTTCTTAACTCTTAAAGAGAATTTATGAAAATGCTTTAATTGCTTCTTCTCTTGTAGGTTTTCTAGATGTTCCCTGTCTCATGCTAGAAATTGCCAAAACTATCTCTGTAAGTTGGCTGTCTACTTCTGGCGTACAAGTTGGAGCAACATATGCTTCATAAACGGGTGTTTGATATTCATTTATCATATTTAAATCAGTAAAAATATATTTATAAGTATTGTTATACTTTATTTTTTATGGAGTGGATGAGTATTAGAAAGGAAGGACTTTTTTTGAATCATTCCAAACTTTCAGTTTGGTCAAAAAAGTCCGATAGCGGCAGGTTCGCTTCGCTCCTTGCCTTACCAACTCTCAAATTAAATAAAGCTATTTGGAGAGTTTGGTAAAATGCCTAAAGAAATTGAAAATATTTTTTCTAAAAGTTCGGATACAAAAGTGGAAGTACCCAATAAGTTTCCAATTATTGTGGACACTAGAGAAAAACAGTCTTTAGTTTATTCTTACTTAGTTCAAAAAAATGCTAAAACTCAATTTGAGAAACTTGAAATTGGAGATTATTTAGTTGGGGATGTTGTTGTGGAAAGAAAGACATTCAAGGATTTTCAGGCTAGCATAATTGACAAACGTTTGATGAAACAACTTATTGAACTTAAAAAGTATTCTCACTGTTTTCTACTGCTCGAAGGTTTTCTTTATGACTACAGCGACTGTATCATTCATGAAAATGCAGTTCGGGGAATGATTCTTTCATGTGCTATTGATTTCGGAATTCCAGTTTTATACTCACAGAATGAAGAGGATACGGCAAGACTCCTTCTTGTTTTAGCTAAACGACTTGAGAAACCAGAGAAAGAAAATTCTTTACGATTGAAGAAAACGGAAATGACTTTTGAAGAGCAAAAGCAATTTATTCTCGAAGGATTTCCTGGAATTGGCCCTACTACTGCAAAAGCACTTCTTGAAAAATTTAAAACTCTTGAAAGAATCTTTAACTGTCCTAAAAGTAAGTTAGTAAAAACCGAATTATTCGATGAGAAGAAACTAGATAATTTTAAGAAAATTTTAGAAGATTAGTTCAATTCTCTAATTATTCCTTTTGCTGCTAAGATTCCTGAAGCTGCTGCTCCAACTATTCCTCTTGAAAAACCTGAGCCATCTCCTGCAACATAAATTGACTGGGGGTTTTGGCTTTGTACTTTTAGATAGTTATCTGTAGGAATTCTTAATCCGTGGAATTTTATTTCTGGAATGTATAAGGTAGTAGAGTCGTTTGCAAGTCCCGGCATAATTTTATCTAAACGTTCCATTCCTTCCATAATTCCTGAGTGATATATTTCTGGCAAAAAATATAAGCTTCCCCATGTAAAGTCTCTAAGAGTTGGTTGTAAAAAGTATTCTCCTTGTTTGCCTTCTTTGCTTCTTCTGTTTCGTTTGAAGTCTCCCCATCTTTGAGCAATTATTTTTCCACCGCCAAGGTTTGAAATATATTCTCCAAGTTTTCTTGCGTTTTCATTAGAGTTAGATTGTGGTTGTGTTAATGGGACTGTTACAAGTAAAGCAAAATTCGTATTTGGCGATTGGTTTCCGTCTTTTAATGATTCTGCGTGTCCGTTTACTGTTGCAAAGCTTCCGTATGTTTCTTGGGCAACAAAACCATTAGGGCAAGTACAGAAAGTTCTTACTCTTGTTTGATATCTATCTGTAGTCATATAAAACTTCATGTCTCTAGTTATATCTGTTACTTCTTTTGTTACAATACTATCTGTTTCAACTCTTGTTCCTATGTCTACTGGGCGATAGCCAATTTGAACACCTTTATTTCTTAAAATATTTTCTAACCAATCTTCTCCTCCGCCAACTCTTCCTGGAGCGAGTAAAACTATGTCTCCCGGTTCGCAAATTTCTTCTAGGGAGTTAACTTCTGTAGAAGTTTTAAATTCTACTCCTTTATCTTCTAAATCTTTTTTGAATTGTTGTATTAATTTTGGTAGGTTATCTGAGCCAATATGCGTTTGTCTTGGATAAATAAAATCTACTCTATTTTGCAGTGCTCTTCTTCTTAATTGTTCAATCTTTTCTTCGTTTCCAATAACGGTCTCTACTCCATACTCTGCGAATCCATTTTCAACTGCTTTTATTAATTGAGTATTCTCATCCTGTTTAATAATTTCATTTAAGTTATTTCCAACACGAACATCATACATTAATTTTCCGTCAGTCATCAGTCCTGCTCCTCCGATTCCGTGCGTGACTTGACAGGGTTGGCAGTGTATACATGCTCCCGTTTTGCTTCGCGTTTTCGGGCAGAATCTTTTGTCAGCTTCTCTTCCAGTATCATATGCAACAACATCTACTTTTCCTGCTAGTTCTTTTGCCGCGAATAATCCTGCAGGACCAACTCCTACAATTCTTACTTTGACCATATTAACCTATTCTCCTAACGTCACTTATTTCTGGACCATAGCAAACTAAAGAAATTTTAGGTTTCTGTAGTGTTTCTGAAGAAAGCTTGTAGACATATTTTAAAAATTTACTATCGTTTTCAAATCCTGTATTTTTCCAAGCATTTTGCGAAAGATCTAAATGTGAAATTGCTATTTTTGTTGCACCTGAAAGCATAATTGCTCTTTTGAAGCTTTCTTCATCAAACCTTCCGACTCTTCGTATTCTTCCACTTATACTTCCCGATTCTCCGCCAGTGTGTAACAATTCTTCTAAAGTAGACTGGTCTGTAATTTCATTTTTCAATGGCGCATCTTTTGCTACCGCAGTAATATATGGTTTAATTACTAAGTAAACATCTCGTACTGCTTGCGGGGGAAGGCCAACTTCCCCTAGATATGCGGAAGTATTAATTGTTCTTGCAGTGTTATATGGAAAGTATCCTCCAAAGTGTTGGCACAATTCTATTCCATGATCTGTTTCATATAAAATATGTTTTCCTTGTGCGAGCGCATTGTTCATTTCTAAAATTGTATCTGTTGCAAATTTCTTTAACTCAGGATCTTCACTTACAAAAGTTGCTTTTTTATCAATTAAATCATGCTTTGCCGGATTTACTCCGCTTCCAATACTCCCTAGTTTCATTAGAGCGCTAGCTCTCTCAACTTCCTTGTGATGTTCTGTAACTAACTTAGCATTAAAGTCAATACCTAGTCTTTCGGGAGTTAATCCTAGTGTTGGAATTTCTGCTTGCAGTTCTATTATTTCTCCTGTGTGAGGTCTTGTTTCTTTTCCACCATAGAATAGCTTTTTTGGATCAATAAAACTTCCTCCTCCTATAAGAATTCTTAAGTTAGGATTTACTGCTGCACAAGGCAAATGAGCAATTCCTATTCTTTTTCCCTCGATATAAATGGAGTGGCCCGCTTGAGGTGAAGCACTTCTAATTGCTAAAGAATAATCTCCGTTTAATCCTAACTCTGCGCAGAAATTTCCCTTTCCTTCGTCTCCTCTCTGAGCTCCGATAACTAAGTCAACTGCCATGAAAATGCTTGTATATTTAGTTTTTTAAAGAAATATGCGGTCGAATGTATAGTTTAAAATGATATTAAAATAATTTGCCGGCTACTTGTCCCACTAAATATCCAATTCCTGTTTCTGCTACTCCAATTCCTATCCCCATTACACCATTTTTTTTCATAGCGCTTGCATAATCCTCTGAGTATTTTGGATCGCCCAATCCTTGTTCTAATCCACTTGTTGCAGCCATTGCGTGTATTGCTGGAGGAGTTATAATGAATGCCGGACCTAAGAAAGAAGGGTCCATATGGATTCCTTTTGAATTACAATATCCTAAACAGATTCCGGACCCAAATGAAATTACTTCTGGAATTCCTTGTGTTGTTTTTACATATTCTACGAAACGGTCTAATATCATATTATCTTTAGTAATTATTAGACAATAGTTAGACACCCAACCGTTAGGTTAG
>JBAXEZ010000026.1:0-13138 GCA_037140195.1 archaeon | reverse complement strand
AGATTAAGTAAAGTAGATGAGGAATTAGTATTCCTAGAAGCTCAAGATCAGATTAAACAAGTTAGCGGATTTCGGAGCATATGGTTTGGGAAGTAGGGAAGAAGACACTAGGGAACGCTCCCTCCGGGATTCGAACCCGGGTTACCGCCGTGAAAGGGCAGTGTCCTTGGCCTCTAGACTAAAGGAGCAGGCGTTCTTCGACAATAGTCGAATTCAATAAGCTTTCTTTGTGCAGTCGAACTGGTTTTCCAGTGACATAGACTAAAGGAGCTTCAATTTAATCGAGCAAAATTCGTTTTTAAAACTTCCTAATTTGGATTATTCTTTAGAATTATGAACATATTTTACTTTTAGAATAGTATACTTCCCTAGAAATATAAAGAAGTAAATATCTTATTTAGAAGTATATAACCCTCTTTTTAAATACGCGATTTTTATTGAATACATGAAATCTATGAAAAAAAAGTGACGCTTAGTCTGGATTCTAAAACATATAGTAAGTTTCATGAATACTGTGATAATAATGCTATACTGCTTTCAAAAAAAATTGAAATTCGGATTCAAGAATTTTTAGCTAATGTAAAAGTAGGGCTGAAGAAATGAAAATTAATTATTTATTGTTAGCTGTATTTTTATTTTTGATAGGATTTGCGTCTGCTGCTTTTTCAGGAACTGGGGCTGGAACGTTAGCAAATCCGTATGTTATTACTAACTGTACTCAACTGCAGGAAATGAATTTGAGTTTAACTGCAAATTATTATTTGGCAAATGATATTACTGTGCTGCTACAAATCCCGTAGTCGGAGGTTCCATTTTGGGAACTGCTGGGTTCTCACCCATCGGAACCAGTAGTACTCCTCCAACTGGAAGGTTTAATGGAAATGGAAGAACAATTGTAATTTGTAAATTAATAGAACTACAACGACATATATCGGTCTGTTTGGATATACTGCTACAACTTCTTCAATTGCTAATTTAAAGTTAACTAACGCCTTTATTTACCGAAAGGATAATACTGGGGTCAATAGGATATTCTAACGAAGAAGTCGCAAGATGTTCGTACAGTGGCAAAGTTTATAGGGCAAGTTCTACCCTCGGAGGATTGACAGGATCTCTAAGCACTGGAGGCTCTCCTGTTATAAATGTATCTTCTAGGGGATTGGTTATAAATACATCCGGAACTTCTGCAGGGGGATTAGTATTCCTCGAAGCTCAAGATCAGATTAAACCGGTTAGCGGATTCTGGAATAGATGGTTTTGGAAGTAGGTGTAATCTTCCAATGTATATTTTCGGGTTTCTAAATACTTATAAAATCTCCAGTCAAATTTTATTTGTGGCAAATACAAAAAGAGTTTTGATAGAGAGTCCTTTCAAGGGAAAAGATTGGTCTGAAACCCGAAGAAATATTCTATATGCGAGACTTTGCGTTAGAGATTCTATACTACGGGGCGAAGCACCCTTTGCATCGCATTTATTTTATACACAAACAGGAATTTTAGACGACAAAATAGAAGAGGAGAGAATGAGGGGGATTAATGCCGGATTAACTTGGGGCGAAGATGCTCAGCTTTCTGCATTCTACCAAGATTTCGGCTTTAGTCGTGGAATGGAGTATGGTCTAAAGCATGCACAAGAAGTAGGAAGGCCAATAGAAAAGAGAAGTCTTGGGAGTTCGGAAGAAGTATACTTTTTATTAGAAGAGATGGCAAAAAAAGAACCGTTTATACCTACTGGAATTTTATTTTAATAAGCTCTTAATTTTTAGAAGTAAAACTTAAATTTCATTTGGCGAAGGAGTTACGTGTCTATCTATTTCTTTAACTTGTTCTATTTCTTCCGCGGTCAATATTCTTTCAAGCCCTGGTCGGACTTCTAGTTTGAAACCCAATTCACTTTCTAGCATTTTTTCACCAAGCTCTAGATCTATTCCTACATATTGTACTCGTACTCTCTGTGTTTTTTCATATCCCCAAATAGCACAAATATAAGTATCTTTTAACAACAGACTTCTACTAAACGTTGCATCTTTATCTTTTATAGATTTATCTTCTCCAGAAATATCAAAAACTCTAGCTCTCAACTCTTCCCAAGATTTATCTTTCGCTTTGTAAGTTTCCCAATCAGTTAACATTTTTTCTCCAACACCTCTAGAATGAATATAAGTAAGACGACTTTATGCTTTCCCACGTGGGCGCAGTACACACATAAACGTCGGAAGCTTAACTTCTGTGTTCGGAATGGGAACAGGTGGAACCAACCGACTATGGCCGTCTCAAAATTACTATAAATTATGGCTTTTTAAACCTTTTGGGATAGTCAGTAGATAGGAAAGTGAGCAAGTGGGCGAACTTTGTCGTATTTTGATGTTATAGCCCGTATAAAGCCCGTTTTCGAGCATTTGCAGTGCGAGGCTCTTCTGCTGTTGTTTCCAATAGTTTATCCTATTCTGAGGCCTAATAACGTCTATATTCGACTGTCTTCTCTTGTTTCGTTTTTCATTTTGTTCTTTTTTGTCTTGCTCACTTAGATTTTTTCTATACTCTTTTTTCTGTATCCTATTCTCTTCGTTTCTTTGTTCGACTGTTTTTGCAGGTTTGGGATTTTTTAATTCCTATTATTCCCCTTGGCATGTTTTAAAGAAACTAACGCACTATAAAACTCTTTTTATTTTACTTTCCTATCTACTGATAGTTATTTAAAGAGGGAAGCCTACGTATTAATATGGAATTTACTCTTATTGGTGCTGGAGCGTTGCTTGTGATTGGAATCCTATTGATAATCTTCGGAAGTTTGGGAAAGCTGTTTAAATGGATTGGAATTATAATTACTCTTCTTTCCGCCGGATATCTTATCTTCAATTATTTCTTCTGAACAAAAGAGAATTAACTTATTTCCATTAAACTTTTATAGTTAGTTCTTGAGAAGATTTTATGCCCGGGTAGCTCAGCCTGGATTAGAGTAGGGGCATCCTAAGCCCTTGGTCGGGGGTTCAAATCCTCTCCCGGGCGTTTTCCTTAGTAAAAGGATTAATTGGGTTTTTAAAATATTTTCTTATTAAACAAACTTTTAAAAATGGTTAATTGCTCTGATTTTCAGATGTGGGGGTTCCGGAGTGGTCAAACGGGTAGGACTTAAGATCCTATGACTTTCGTCTTCGGGGGTTCGAATCCTCCCTCCCACATTTTGTGTTGTGTAAAACACAACAAATCCTGAAGGATTTCGAACGTCTAGTGAAAATTCGGGGGCGAACAAAGAGGCTTTCAATAAATTTTTTGTAATTTGAAAAATTAGAAAGAGCTCTTTGTGAGTAGAAGACTCCCTCCCGCATTAGTCGTAACCAAAGCCTTTAAAAATTAAGGATACTATTATTTATCATGAAAAAAACAACATTATCTCTGCTTTTTAGACTTCCAGCAGAAATTTTATTGGTTGCAGCACTTATAGCGAGCCTATATGTTAAGTTCTCAGGAAATATGCAAATCTCGTGGGGCGCAGTAGTTTTGTTGCTAATCATTAATGCCCTTTATTTCATCGGAAAATCTCTGTCCAAGAAAAATCAATTCGATTTTTAATTAATCCTTCTTACCTTCAACTAAATCTTTTAATAAGTTATTAGGTAATCTAGTCGGTCCATCTGAAAGTCTTTCAACTGGTTCAAAATCGCGAACATTATATACTCCTAAAGTTTGTCTTTCGTTTGGAAAATATCTAAATCTATCGCCGATAGCTACCAAATTATGAAAAGCTAGAGCTTGTCTCGGAAAACTTTTTGTTATTTCTAATGTGTCAATTTGAACAATCGCTTCAGTAGAGTCTCGACTAATTTGAGTTATCATTGCAGGATAAAATTCTTCTATTTCTTGAACTTCCATATTGTTATTAGAATTATGAGGTAATTCTAAACCAGCACCTCAAAATAGTTATACATTGAAGGTTTATAAGTTTTTCGCAAACAAAAAAAGTTTTCTGACTTCTAATTAAGATAAGATTTTTAAATGATAATCTATAAGTTGTTATTATGAAACAAAAAGGTGAATCAAAAAATAAAAAAGTTTATGGGATAACATTTATAAGTCTCGGAATAATTCTTTTATTAGTTGGAGGATATTTTATAACTAAAAACATGAGCAGTTCAAAAGTCGTTTTACTCGAAACAAATTATGGAAATATAAAGATAGAATTAGCAAGTGATATGCCAATTACGACAGGTAATTTCGAAAATCTTGTAAGTAAAGGGACTTATAACGGAGTAATTTTTCATCGAGTAATGGATGGGTTTATGATTCAGGGCGGAGATCCAACGGGAACAGGTTATGGCGATAGAAGGATTCCAAATATAAAAGATGAATTTACAAATCATAACAACAATAGTCGAGGAACAATTTCTATGGCAAATGCTGGCCCAAACACGGGAAGTAGTCAATTTTTTATAAACTTAGTAAACAACAACTTCTTAGACAAAAAGCATCCTGTTTTCGGAAAAGTAATTGAAGGAATGGACGTCGTAGATAAAATAGGAAAAGTTCAAACAGATGCAAACGATCGACCTCTACAAGAAGTTAAAATTCTCAAAGCAAGTTTAATTTAATCACAAGCGCAATATTTAAAAGACGTAAATTACAGCTATTATTAAGACTAGGCGCTGTTAGTATAATGGTAGTATAGTTGGTTTCCAAACGACTACGTAAGTTTTTGCGAAAAAACCAATTGGCTCGGGTCCGATTCCCGAACGGCGCATTTTGCGAAACTTGAAAAGTTCGCAAGGCAAAAAATGCGAAGCATTGACTGCCGATATCGGACTTTTTAGGTCGTTCCACTGGAACGAAAATATGCTAAAAAAGTCCTCGCGTTTCTCTGTCATAAGAGATAAATAACTACAAAAAATACATTTATATAGCATAAATCGTTAATAAAAAAATGTTCAAAGAAGAAAGATTCAGTGGTTGGTATGATAAGAATTATAAGATTCTATTAATAATTCCAGTAATTATAGTACTTGCTTCTTTAATATATATTGGCGTTTTCTATGCGCAAAATGGAGACATTATGTATAAAGACGTTTCTTTAAAGGGAGGAACTTCTATGACTATTGACGGAAATGTAGATACTACTTCTTTAGAAAAAAATCTTCCAAGTTATTTTTCTGATGTCAGTTTTAGAAAACTAACCGACGTTACTACTGGGAATAAGGTGGCACTCATAATCGAAGCTTCTGCAAAACCCGAGGAACTAAAAGCAAAAATTTCTGAGCTTGGCGTAAACCTAACTGATGAAAATTCGAGTACTGAATTTACAGGACCCTCTTTAAGTGCTGGCTTCTATAAACAATTAATGATTGCGTTAGTTATTTCTTTCGTTTTAATGTCGTGTGTTATCTTTCTTCTATTCAAATCATTTATTCCAAGTATCGCAGTAATCTTTGCAGCATTTTCAGATATTTTAATCCCTCTTGTAATTTTAGATATGTTTGGAGTAACTATTTCCTCTGCAGGTATTGCAGCATTTTTAATGTTAATTGGTTATTCTGTAGATACGGATATTTTATTAACAACAAGAGCATTAAAAAAAGTAGAAGGCACATTGAATCACAGAATATTCGGCGCATTTTCCACAGGTATGATGATGACTGGAACAGCACTCGCAGCAGTTCTCCCCGCATTTTTGATAATCTCCGGTTTACCAGATTCTTTTAGACAGATTTTCTTAATATTAAGTCTTGGTTTATTTGTTGATATATTTAGCACTTGGTTAACTAACGCTTCAATAATTAAATGGTATTGCATAAAGCATAATATAAAATGAAAATAACTTGGAAAATTTGGTTACTGGCTATAGTATTAATTCTCTCCGTTCTAGCTATTGCTCCTTGGCATTATTTTGATTCGGGTGTTTTAGTAAAAAGCGTTGAGAAGAATTCAACAGCCTATGATTCCGGAATTCGTTCTGGCATGGTCATTACTTCTATTAACGGTAAAGCAATAAAAAACTTGGAAGAGTATAATAATTTCGCATCCACAAACTTTATTTCAAATAGCTCTCAAAAATTAATTACGAACACAAACAATGGTGAGTTTATTTTCTTGGCTAATAATCTAAGTCTTGTTGTAGCAAAAGTTCCTAAGTCTAATCTTAAAACCGGTTTAGATTTAAGCGGAGGTGCAAGAGCACTGGTTCAAGCAGCTAACGCTTCACTAACAAAAGATCAAGTAAATGATTTGGTTTCTATAACAACGGAGAGATTCAATGCCTTTGGTTTAAGTGATATCGCTATTAAATCTGTTTCTGATTTATCTGGGCAAAATTATATGCTTATCGAAATCGCAGGTTCAACAGCCACAGAACTAAAAGATTTACTTGAAAGTCAAGGTAAATTTGAAGCTAAAGTAGGAAACGACACTGTTTTCATTGGAGGGGATAGAGATATTACTTACGTAGGTGTAAGCGGTCAAGATGCTGGTATTTATTCCTGTGATCAAGGTTCATCAAATAGCTACTACTGTGAGTTTAGATTTGTCATATCACTATCGGAAAAAGCTTCCCAAAGGCAAGCCGATGTAACTTCTAACCTTTCAGTTAATCTTTCTTCTGGTGGAAGGTACTTAGAAAAACCATTGGACTTATTTGTTGATGATAATTTACTAGATTCCTTGCAGATAGGTGCAGATTTGAAAGGGAGAGCAACTACCTCTATCCAAATCTCTGGCTCTGGAACAGGCGCAACGCAACAAGATGCGTATAAAGATGCCCAAGCAAGCATGAAAAAACTGCAGACAATTTTAAAAACAGGAAGCTTACCTTACAAATTAGAAATTGTTAAGTTAGATACTATCTCTCCTGCACTTGGAAAAGAGTTCACAAAGAATTTAGTTTATCTTGCTCTTTTGGTATTTGGAATTATTTCGGTAATGCTTCTAATAAGATATAAACGAATGAAAGTTACCGGTGCGGTTGTTCTAACAATGTTCTCGGAAGCACTTATTACTCTGGCCGTAGCTACCCTTCTAAAACAAAATCTCGATGCTGCAAGTATTGCAGGAATCATTGCTGGAATGGGTACTGGTGTAAATGATCAGATTGTTATTTTATCCGAGTCTTTCAATAAAGAAGATACTCATGTAAAAATAAAAGAAAGAATAAAACGAGCTCTATTCGTTATTATGGGTGCATTCTTTACAATTATTGCAGCAATGGTTCCTCTTTTCTGGGCTGGGGCTGGAATGCTTAGGGGTTTCGCATTAACAACCATTATCGGAGTTACAGCAGGTATTTTAATCACTAGACCTGCCTTCGCAGATATGGTGGAACAGATTAAGGGAGATTAAAATGTTACCTAAGTGGCATATTCTATTTGGTTTTGTTTTTTCTCTAGTACTCGTTAATTTCTTTAATTTTAGTTTATTTGCAGGTTTAATAGTGCTTTTATCCTCTATATTTATAGATCTAGATCATGTGTTACTTTATTTCTTAAAAACTAAAAATCTCAATCCCTGGAAATTTTATGAATGGTCTATGATTAAAAGAAAAGATTGGGCCCGCGTACCTTTTGAGAAAAAAAGTACGTTTTATACTCCGCATTTTATTTTTCATGGGGTTGAATTCTTGGTTTTGATAATTCTTCTTTCCTTTCTGCACGTTTTCTTTTTTTGGATATTAATAGGAGTTATCTTTCATTTGGTTTTAGATTTTATTGAGATATTTTACAAAAGGGAGCACATTTCAATTAAAATTTCTCAAATTTGGCTTTGGCAAAGAAATAAAAACCGAAAAGAGTTTGTTGTAGAATGAAAGAGGCATTTGGTTTTACAAAAAGATTATTTCATCGAGATTTCTCTGGTTACTCCGGAATGGCTGTAAAAAATTCTATTTATTCCTTTCTAACTAGTACTGCTGCAAAAGTTGGCTCTTTAATTTTCACTGCTCTGATTATCGGTTCTACTTTCTTGGTAAAATTATTTGGTCTTTTTTCAATCGAACTTAAACCTCTTCTAACTCCTGAGTTATTTGGCCTTTACTCACTTTCCTTGTCTACAATATTACTTTTTGCGGGTTTTGCAGATCTAGGTGTAGGGAATGCACTAGTTAGATATATCTCTAAATATAACAAAAACTCACATGGCTACATAATCTATTTAGCAAAATTAAAAATAATTCTTACTTCTATTGTTGCTTTGGTTTTAATCGCTTCTTCTTATTTTATCACAAGCTATTATCAGAAACCCCTATTTTTAGCGCTACTTGCAGGTTCCGTTTATATTGTAAGCTTGAGTTTACTTGGGTTTATCTCTGGCTTTTTTCAAGCGGAAAATAATTTTAGAATAATATTTTACCGGGAGCTGGTATCTCAAGTACTCCGGTTAATAATTGTTCCAATCTCAATAGTTTATTCCTTAGTTTATGCACCTCACTTAGTGTTATTTGGGTTAATGCTCTCTCTTTCTTTATGTTACTTCTTAGCTTTATTATTTTTAAATCTAAACTTAAAAAAATATCACGGAAAAGACTTAAACATAAAACAGAAGAAAGAAGTTATTAAGTTTATTTTGCCTTTAACTGCGACTGCTCTCTCTGGGACATTCTTTGGTTATATAGATATTATTATGCTTGGCAGATTTGTCGAAGCTACATATATTGCATATTATCAAGCAGCGTTTTCATTGTTAAATTCAGGAATTGTCCTTATATCTTTTAGTTCTGTCCTGTTCCCTATCTTTTCCAGACTGAAAGGGGCTAGATTACTTAGTGGTCTAAAGAAATCAATTATAGTTACAATTCCTCTTTCTATTTTAGGAGCTATATTTACCTATCTTATTGCATCTTTTGCAGTCAATCTAATATACAATGCAGACTATCTTCCCGCTGTAAGGATACTACAGGCTCTATCTATTTTATTTTTAACAGATCCTCTAATTAGTATCTACAGTAGTTTTTTTATCTCCGAGGGGAAAAGCTATTTTGTTGCCAAAGTTTTAGTGATTTCGACTCTAATTAATATTATTCTAAATTATGTTCTTATCACTCAACTTTTGCCGTATGGGGGCTATCTAGCAGTATTTGGGGCAGTTATCGCAACTATAATTAGCAGAATTATCTATCTAGGAATGTTTATTTTTAAGGGTGTTAAATCTTCCTAATGTCCTTCTAACTATCAGTAGAAATGTAACTAGTAACAGAAAAAAGATTAATCCTAAACCAAAATTAGTAGTATTTTCTTTTCCAATTACATTTCCCGTAACAAGTGAAACTGTTTCTCTAGGAGTTAGACTTTCAACATTTAGTTCAACCCAAGTTCCCATTTTAACTAGGCTACCTACGGGTTGGAAAAAGATTACCCCATAAAAATATCCTGCTCGAGATGGTTCAAAACAAACTTTATACTTTCCGTATTCTAGTCGGATATAATCTATTTTAATTTTTATTTTATCGCTTGAAAGATTATAACTTTCAGATCCTATTACTTTTTCTTTAGACCATCTACTCTCTACAGTTGTGTTAGTGTCCGGAGAAAAGTAGACTATTGTACAGTTTTGTGTTTCTGTTTTCATCTCAATAATTGTTTTTGTCGGAGAGATTTTAATTCCTGCAGAACTTACTAAACTCAGGAAAAGAAAACTTATTAATAAATATGCAATAATTTTTCGCATAAAACTTTAGATTTATTCCCTTTTAAAATATTTCTACTTATGCTGCTGTAATTTCGAAGACAACAGTTTTCTTATAATTTACTATCTTAAATGGGATCTGTTCTCCTGCTCCTAAGTAATTACTCAAGTCAAGTCTTATTGCATATTTTTGCCAGGTAGACCATAAATTTACTGAATCCGTAGCAGTCATATTAATCGAGTAATCCCCCATACTCTTCCAGGAGGATAAGGAATCACTAACTGATTTAGAAAATTTTAAGTTATCAAAAATTGGATCTGCTCCGTCCGCAAGCGAAGGAGTAACTGTGATATTCACATTTCCTTTATTTCTTATTTCGTAATACATATTCTTTCTTTTATCAACCACCGAACCCGTAGTCATATTTACTGTTCCAAAGTCAATACTCGTGGTATTTAATTCAATCTCTGCCCAGTCTTGTGTTGCAAGAATGTCAACAGAAACTTCCAAAGAATTTTCTGTAAAATTCTGTGTTGCAGAAGCAAAGTTAACTAAGAAAAAACCTAAAGCGAACAATATAAATGCATTCTTATTCATTAATCAAATGTTATAAGAAACAGTATTTAAATATTTCTTTTTTAGAATAAATTAAAATCATTTAGCTAATTCTTTTTGTATAAGTACTAAAACTTTTTTCGCAATATCTATACAAGTGATAATCTTTCCGCCAAAGATAGAATACATCCCGTTTCCATATTCTGTTATTTCCGAAGGTCTTTCATCTGTCGCCTCAACATTTGCTTTGACTACTCTAGTTATATGTAATGATTTGACCACAATGCCCTCTTTTAAAAAAGGATAGTCTTCAATTCCTTTTTTCATTATTTCAGCTCTATTTGATTTTATTTCTCCAGTAGCCATCACAACAGGGTCAATATCATCTCCTATTGCTGTCCTCAAAACAGAAGCATCAACATGCCCTAATGTAAAAGTTCCTTTTTCGCCTCTTGGTAAAAGAGAACTAAACGCTCCATCCATTATAGTAAGTCCAATTTTCGGTGCATTTGGAATATAAACTTCTAAGAGTTCCATCAACTCATACTGCAGCTTTTTTCTAGGGAAACCAAACCATTTGTTAAAACTATTAAAATTAGAGTATGTTGCATTAATAAGAAAATCAAATTCCTCTGTAGAAACTGTATTGCCTACTTCAAATTTTAAAGTTTTTTTCTGCTCACTTACCTCTCCTCCTATAATCTTATGATTCAATCTCAATTTAACTTTACTCTCTCTTAACTTTTTTAAAAGTAGCCCCTTCAGAATATCAGGATCATAAACTCTTTCAGGAGTTTTAATACATACACCAATGTTCTTCTTATCCATAAATTTGTCCTCTGGAGATTTAATCTCATAAGGTAATTTTAGCTCATCACAAAATTTTATAAAATCTTCGGGAGTGGTTTTTGAGCCAATAAGAGAACATCCATAGTAATCATCAAAAAACTCGGAAACACACTCGCCATACTCCTTCTCAAAACTTTCTCTAGAAACTTTTATCTCTTCAACAGTTTCTTTACTGCGAGGATAATGAAATCCATAGTGATGTCTTAAATGATTGATTGTAGATGCTCCTTCTAGTATGTTATTTGCTCGGTCAAATAGAGTTACTTCAAATCCTGCTTTAACTAACTCCAACGCAGTAGAGCACCCAAAAACTCCTGCTCCAATAATTCCTACCTTTTTCATAAATTTCCTCAGAAGAATATCTTTATAAATATTCCCTCCTCTGAAGATCATATGAAAGCAGTTATTCTTGCAGCGGGGAAAGGGGAAAGACTTAAGCCTCTAACTGACACAATGCCAAAACCAATGGTGCCCATAAATAACAAACCTAATTTGGAATATTTAATTTTATTATGTAAAAAACATGGAATAAAAGAAATAGCAATTAATACTTCTTATCTGCCTGAGAAAATTACTGAATATTTTGGTGACGGGAGCAAATGGGGAGTTAAATTAATTTTTTCATATGAACCTTACCTTATCGGAACTTCAGGTGCATTAAACAATTTTAAGAATTTCCTTGATGAACCCTTTTTTGTAATATATGGGGACAATATAACTGATTTAGATTTGACCAAAATGAGTGAATACCATAAAAAACATGGCGGCATTGCAACTCTTGCCTTAAGAAAAAAGCCTAAAGAATATAAAACTCAGAGTTTAATACTCGCAGAAGACAATTTAAAAATCACTAAATTCTTGGAGAAACCTACCGAAGAGGTAATAAATTCCCTAGTGGGGGAGGAAAAATTAATTAATTCGGGAATCTATTTGCTAGAACCAAAAATTCTTGATTATCTTCCTGAAGGTTTTTCAGATTTTGCATATGACACTTTTCCAAAGATGCTAGAAGCAAAGGAAAATATCTTTGGTTTTATGATGGGGAGCTGTTATTATCGTGAAATCGGAAAGCTTGAAAAATATCAGTTAGCCAAAGAAGAAATAGAATCTGGAAAAGAAAAATTAAGTTTTTTTAATAAAGCTGTCTTTCTAGATCGTGATGGCGTAATTAATGAACATATCTATGAAGTTGATGGCAAGATTATGGCTCCGGCCACATTAGAGCAATTTAAGTTACTCTCAAATGTAAAAGAGGGAATATCTGAGATGAAGAAAATGGGGTTTAAAATAATAGTTATTTCTAATCAGCCAGGAATAGATTTCGGATACATAAGCAGAGAAAAGTTGGAAGAAATAGATTTGTATATGAAACGTGAACTGGGGATTGACGGAGTGTATTACTGTACACATCATGAAAAATATTCTGGGCCTTGTGAATGCAGAAAACCAAAGCCTACTTTGCTGAATCAAGCATCAAGGGATCTAATTATAGACATCAAAGAATCTTTTATGGTAGGAGATAGTCTAAGCGATATTAAGACTGGTCAAAATGCTGGAACTAAAAAAAATATTTTGATAGGGGTAGTGCGAGAAGATATTCTTCAGATACAGCATCAAAAAAATATTTTTCCAGACTTTACTTGTAAAGACTTAGTGTCCGTAGCAAATAAGATAGCCGAGATTAGTTCAAATATTCTTTAATTATTTCATCCTGTAGTTTAATATTTTCCAAAATTTCTTTATTTGAAATAAGTAAGCATGAAGTGTCCTTATTTTTTACTGCTTCAACAAAATTTTTTATTAAAGTCTTAAATGGGTCTTCAATTTTAATCTCTTCATTCCCAAAAATAATCTTCTGTGTATAATTTTGACTCACTTCCCTAGTATACTTCTTTCCGTTTATTTTAAACCAAACATCTCTTACTCCTTCCATTTTATAATTTAAAATATATCTTACCTTGCATTTGTTTTTTCCATTAGAGTAACAAAAAGTTAAATCCATTCTATCCTCTGTTTTTTTAGAAAATAAAATCTCGTTTGCTTTTCCATTAGGAATTAATTTAATTAAAATTGAATTCATGTGAGCCAAATGCTCTTTTAACATTCCTATCCCTCTGAATCCCGGCTCCATCA
>JBAXEZ010000025.1:0-13271 GCA_037140195.1 archaeon | reverse complement strand
ATATAAGACTGGAAACTATACTTACAAAAAAAGAAATTAAAACATACGCGGAGAAATTAAATTGTCCTGTTTTTATTTCTAATAGTGTTGCTCCCATAACAATAGGAATGAATAGTAAAAAAGAAAATTTCATCGCTTTTTCTTTTTCAATTCCTAAAAAACTTGCTGTTGAGATGGTCATTCCGCTTCTTGAAATTCCCGGGAATACGGCTATTGCTTGTCCAAATCCTATAGTAATTGCTCTCCACCAATTAATTTTGTGGTTTTCTTCTGAAAATTTTGTGAAAAATAGTATAAATCCTGTGAATATAAAAGAAAATCCTAAAAATAACATCGAAGAGAATTGAGATTCTATAAAATTATTGAATAGTAAACCTACTACTGCTGCAGGAATAGTTGCTAACATTAAGAACAAGATTATTTTTCTGTCTTCTTTCTTAAAATGAAGTAATTGCCAAATTTCTTTTCTTGTAAAAAATAATACTGCTACTAGCGATCCGAGATGTAACATTACAAAAAATGCTACATTTGTATATGAAAAAAAACTAGAGACTAGGGCTAGGTGTCCTGAAGAAGAGATGGGTAAGAATTCTGTTGCTCCTTGGATAAGTGCTAAAATTATCTGGATAAATATTTCTTCAGTGCTCATATTTTTGTGTAGAAAACAAGTTATTTAAGGATATCGTTCAAAAACTAGCAAACCTGTTTTATCCCATATAAATAAAGTATCTCCAGCGTCATTCCATATGCAAGAGTAATTCTTTTCAAACAATCCTTTTTGAATTAGGACGTGTTCAATGTGTGTTGCATCATCTTTTATCGTAACATTTAATGTGCCACAGAAGTTTTGCAAAATAATCTGTTCTTTATTGGTACATCTTTTTCCATCTTCTAGGTATTTTAACTCTTTAATTATCAAGCATCCGAAGTTCTCGGACTTTTGCCAGATTCCCCTTTCGTTTTCTCTTGCAAACGATTCGGCTTTTTTTAATTGATTGGTATACTTGTCATCTGCATAGGAATAGAAGTGTGCATAGCCGTTTTTTATAATTTCTTCATTGAACAATTTATCATTTAAAAAAACATATCCTAAACTTCTTCCGTATTTGTCTTTTTCAGATGTTTCTAAATAAACTGTTTGATTTTCTAACTGCTTTGTGAAATTACTTGCTTCCGCTCCATAAAATTCTTTCTTTTCAGGAGTGTTTATTCCTAAAAGTCTTACTCTTTCTCCGCCTTTCAGTTCTAAAGTATCTCCGTCAACTGCTCTTTCCACAAAAACTGAAACTTTTTTAACTGCGTTTCCCGTTGATGAGAAATTATCTATGAATGTATAGTATAACAATCCGCTGATTAGAAATATAATTAGCAGCCATAAATTTGACCTCTTCATTAAAGAATATAGGCAAAAAGGTTATTTAAAGATTTTGAACTAGTGTTTTAAATAAAGAGCAAAGTAGAAGTACAGTTTAATATCAAGATAGGTAAGGTCTAATCATTTTCAATTCTCCTCGTATTGGAAGAGGCCCTCCAATTAATGGTTTTGCATAATCAATAAATTCGGATGTAACGTCGTTTGTTCCTTTAATAAATTCTAGGGGCATCTTCCTCGGAGTTTTAGCAACAGATTCCAACGATGTTAATTGGAGATTATATCCATATTCTTTTCTTGGGTTTCTTAAAATAGCTACACTCCCACTTTGATAACCAGAAACAGCTAATCTTACTGTTTCTCTACCTGCTGTATAAGCTTCTTTCCAATCTTGTTCTGATATTGTTTCTAAATAAGATCTTTGTGCATAACCCAAAGTATCAGCTCTCACTCTTTTTGTAATCCTACTTTCTTCAACCCATCTTGTTAATTCATCTGCAAGAAAAGATGATCCTGAAAACTGAGGATTGCCATGGCTATCAAGGGTCTTTCCGTCCCATGCAATTGGCCTGCCCTCTTTATCTTCTATTCCTTCCGATATTGCAATAATAGCACGTCCATATTTACTCATAGCCGAGTCTAAATCTCTCAAAAACATTTCTTTCTCAAACGGAACTTCCGGAACATAAATTAAATGAGGAGCATCTCCTTCTTTTTGTCTTGCTAATGCTGAAGCTGCTGTTAAAAATCCTGCACTTCTTCCCATAACGATATTTAATTTGACTCCTCCCAAAGAAAGATTGTCATAATTATCTCCTGCAAAAACATTTGCAACATATCTAGCTGCACTTCCGAATCCGGGGGTGTGATCATTAACTCTTAAATCATTATCTACTGTTTTTGGAATATGAAAGCATGTTAGTTCATATCCATTTTTTTTTGCAATCTCGTTGATTGTATTTGCATTGTCTGCTGAATCATTTCCCCCTATATAAAAAAAGAATCTTAGGTTATATTTTTTTAAAGCATTAAAAACTTCCTCTTCGGAGATATCTTTTCCTATCTTTTTTCTTGAAGAATAAAGTGCAGCACTGGGTGTTCTGGAAACACGGGTTAATGTTCTAGAATTTTGAGCAGATAAATCAATAAAATTTCCTTTAATTAACCCTTCTGGACCGTGTAACGAACCCCATAATTCTGATATGGTATCTCTATTTTTTAACGCAGCTCTAATTGCGCCAACTAAACTTGCATTTATTACTCTCGTCGGTCCTCCGCTTTGTGCAATTACTGCTCTGCCTATCATAATATTTTTCTATCTTATAAGTTTAAAAGATTAATCAATATAGAATGTATACCTTCTGTTTATAAAAATAGACTCATATTCTTAAAAAACATTTATAGTAATCTTTAAAAAGGTTCTTTTTTTGGTATGATTACTTCACAGATAGCGAGTTTGTGAATATAGAATATGTCAAAGGTAAGAATAAAACTGCAAAGCGTGGATATCGAGAAACTGAACGGAGTAATTGAAAATATAAAAGCTATAGCTTCAACTGCTGGCGTAATCGTAGCTGGTCCAATCCCACTTCCAACAAAGAGACTTAAAGTAACAACTAGAAAGGCTCCAAATGGTTCTGGTACTGCAACATTCGATAACTTTGAAATGAGAATCCATAAAAGAGTTCTTGATTTGCCTTCTAACGATAAAGTTCTTCATAGCATTATGAGAATCCAGATTCCGAGAACAGTTTCTATCAAGATTGAAATGCTAGATTAGTTATATATTTTAGAGAACACATTTATTTTTAAATGATATTTATTCCTTTGAAATATGGCATTCACATTTGTTCCGGAAAATGGCACAGTTCTAGATGTTTTGGAAAAGATTGCCGCTACTAATCATATTTCTCACTTTAATGTGCTCGGATATACTCACATAGCTCAGACGGATTATTCTCCTGAGGGAGGAGAGATAAACTTCAACACCCCAATCAAGGCTAATCTTTTAGCTGACCGAGATTATATTGGATCTCAAATTACTGCGGTGGAAAATTCACGAGATAAGTATATTGCGGTTTCTTCACTGGTTAGACTTAATGATTCTAAACCTGCTCACATCTTTCAGTTAGACTATGATCAAAGTTTGTCTCTTGAGAATCTTGGGCAATTCGTAGCAAAATTGGAGGCAGTTTCTAAAATGGGTAACATATTTAGGCAAGTAAGTCCATTATATTTATTCTTAAGTGGCGGAGGGTATCATGCATATGGCGGAGTAGTTAAGTACGAGGATTTTCAGGAAGGTCTAGTTTATTTGCGTCAGTCGGGTATTGTTGATCCAAAATGGATAGATTTAAGTAGGGCTAGAGGATTTAGCGATTTAAGAATTAGCAAAAATCAATCCAAGAGACAGATTCCTTCTTTGATTGGAAAAGTTACTTGGTAAAAAAGTCTACAGATAGAGATGATCGTAAAGAATAACGTAAGAATTCTAAGATAAAAAATGACAATATTAGAAGACGCGAGTGAATCAATGAGAACGTTTGTAAGAGAATTAAAAAGAAATCCTGAAGTTGCAAAAGGATTCAGTATAGCAATGGCTGGTTTAATGACTTTGGTTGGATGCGGGGTAATTGCTGGTAGTTATATAGACAAAGCAAGAGAGTTAGGTTCTTATTCTGCAGTAAATCAAGCGATTTGCGATTATGTTCATAATCTCCCCAATCTTCCAGCCGTAGATCCTAGATGTTATACTTTTTCGTTAGATGACCAGGTAGAGCGATAAAAAATGGTAACCGTACTGAAAGATACATGTTTATGTGCAATCGTACGAGATGAGAAAATGAATCCTGCTGGGGGAGTTGAAAGATTTTTGAGAGCCCATTTACCTTATGTTGAAGAAGCAGTTGTTGTTGATACGGGTTCAACTGATGGAACTTGCGAAGTTCTTGAAAAACTTGGAAAAGAGTTTGCTCATCTAAAAGTTTATGATGTATCTTTTAAGGATTATGCTCATTCAAGAAATTTTTCTTTGACAAAAGTAAAAACAAAATGGGCGTTAGTTTTAGATGCTGACGAACTTCTAATTCCGAGCTCATTCGAGGCTGTTGAAGAAGACAAAGAAAGATTAAAAGGGCATATTCAGGGTTTTAGTTTTGCTATTCAAAATATATTTTTTACTACTCGGGATTGCGCAAACTATTGGGCGTTACATAACCCTCGGTTATTTAATAACCGTCTTGGTTTCAAGTATGCTAATAGTGTGGCAACAAATGAGTGGCTTTACGACTTTAGAGGCAAGATGGTTGCAGATTCTCCTTCTTCTGTTCATAGGATCTCTACTGATTATCCTATTATTCATTTCAAGTCTTCTGATAAGGGAATAAAGCTTAAAGAAATAAATTGGTATGATCAGTTGTCTAAAAAGATAACGGCAGTGGATGGTCCTGCAAAAATTGCTGGGTTTGAAGAATGGAAAAAATTAAATCCGTATCGGGCTCATTATCCTGGATAAAATGGAAATAGACCTATCACAACTTCGAATTGAATTTCCTGAAGAACCTACTAAAGTTAGAAATTACGAAATGAGGGGGACTAGATGAAAATTGAAGACAAATTTATATTTGGAGTTTTGAAAGGACTTTTTTCGCATCTTTTCCAGCCGTTGGCTGGTCAAAAAAGTCCGATAGCGGTAACTCAGCAGGATCGTTATCTTACCAACTCCTGCGGAGTTTGGTAAAATGACAGTATTAACAGATACAAGTTTATGTGCAATTGTACGAGATGAGAAAATGAATCCTGCCGGAGGAGTTGAAAGATTTTTGAGAGCTCATTTATCTTACGTTGAAGAGGCAAAAATTCTAGACACTGGTTCTACTGATGGCACAAGGGAGCTTTTGGAGCAGATGGAAAAGGAATTTGACCATTTGAAAGTTTATGATACAAGGTTTACTGGCTATGCAGAAGCAAGAAATGTTTCTCTTGCAAAAGTAAAAACAAAATGGGCTTTGGTTTTGGATGCTGACGAATTATTATTGCCTGCGGTGGTTGATGATGTTGAGGAAATAAAAAATCAGGCGGATGTATCTCCCGTAGGATTTAATTTCTTTATGCGCGATGTAGAAGTTACTGGGCCAGGAATTGCAGGTCGTAATTTACATAATCCTCGTATATTCAGCACTCAAGAAGGTTTCGCTTATCGTAACGATTCTGGTTTAGCAAGAGAATGGCTATATACTTCGCGTGGACAACGTGTTGCAGATTTACCAAGCATAGCTGGGATTCGTCGTCTTTGTCCACTTCTTCACTTTTTACCTTCTGATTCTGCTCAAATCTTAAAATATGATAAATGGTATTCTTCATTAAAAGGTGGGCGTGTTTTTGCTCGGGGTCCTGCAAAATCTTCTGGTTTTAAAAAATGGAAGAAATTAAATCCGCATCGTGCAAATTATCCTGGATAAAATGGAAAATGGTAAAGATTACTGGATGAGTTCTGGACGTTTATATTCTGCAATTGAATCTGACATGGGTTTTCGTTTAAGTGGCGCGGAAAAAATGCTTCTACTCAGAGAGTGTGGGGATTCTTTGGAAAAGGATTGGACAAGTTATTTTTCTACCGTTGTGGAGACTCTTGAGCTCTTTGGTTACTCTTCAAATACATTAGATAATTGGAAAGAAGAGCAGTGTAAAAAAGATGAAAGAAAGGCGGGCGATTTGTGGTTGATTATTCATAATGGTCTTAAAAAGAAAAGAAAATAAAATTGTTTTTTGTGTGAGTTTATCTTACAAGTTTCCAAAGGGTTTTGCCTTCTGATTCTCGTCTTTCCCATATTTCGTCAAGTCTTCTTGCGATTATATGTGACAAGGGCATCTCGTCTACATCGCTTGTATAGCCGTTTCCATAGTATAATTTGTCCATATTTTTTCGTCCTCCTTTTCAGAATATAAATTGGTTTTGACTTTATATAGAAATGAGAAGTTGAAAATATATTTTTCTCGGCAAGTTTACTTATATAGTGTTTAACTGGAAAATAGTTAGGATGACTTTAAAGTGAAATGTTTAATTTTGAAGTGGTTAGGGAAATTTAAAAGAGGGCATTTTAAGTTGTCATTTTGTTTTTTTCAAGAACTTCTCTAAATTGATTAGACAGATATTGTCTATCTCCTCCGCATTGCTTTATTTTTGCTTGAATTTCATCAACACTTAATTCTAGTTTTCTAAACACTTTTGCTCCATCAGCATAGGACTGCATTTGCGTTTTTTTATCCCAACCGTCGCCTACCATGGATAAATCTCTTTCAGCTAAGTAGGGTATTGCAAATTCTCTCAAAATTGGATTGACAAGTTTCATGTGTTGAGGATTATCTGCAAGAAGTTCTAATAGTCTTTCGGAAAAACTATGTCTATTCTCCAAGCATCCCCTTATTGTCCAATCTAATGTATCTCCGACAAATTCTTTTCCCTCTATTTCTGCTAAACGATCTAAATTTACTCCTCTGTAAACTTTCTGGCCAATAGTAACGTCTGTGGGTCTTCTGAATAACGCTTCTGCATAGTTTGACTTTTTTATGAGGTCTCTTATTTCCTTGTCTGCTAATCCATTAAATGTTTGAGTAGTTCTGTCTACATCTGTTTCAAATCCCTCTTTAATTATTCCTCTTAAATTTGCTCTCAATCCAAGGGCATAAATGTCCTTAAGCCTTTCCCTCATCAAAGGCGCAACTTCGACATCACATAAATCTTCTAATCTGTCTCCATCATAGATCATAGGTTGTCTTTCTTCAAACCGAAAAATACTTTCTAATTTCTCAAGCTCATTTTCAAAACCTGGTTTTCCGGTAATTAATGCGCTAGAAGGAGTCTTATATTCTTCTCCGGGTTTTAATTCATAAAATTCATAAAATTCAGGTACGGGAGAAACAATAATAACAAATCCTTGATTTGGGCCAATGACATATTTTTCATTAGAATCTCCGCCTATAGAAAAACGTCTTACGAGTCCTGCAATCTTATCTTCTTGTGTTTTGTTTGTCATATTATTGTATCTTTATAGTAATTACAGATATAAAGACTATTTAAGTATTTATGCTCCACTAGTGTAACACAATGGAAAGGTTTATATATATAATAAATTAATGATTATTTTATGAGGATGGAAATATTTGAGCAAATAGGATTTACTAATGCTGAAACTAAAGTTTATTTGGGATTATTGAAAACTGGGAAAACTACTGCTGGGCCTCTTTTAGATGTTACCGGATTGCAGAATTCTACTCTGCATAAAATTCTCCATAGCCTTCTGAATAAAGGGTTTATTTCTTTCATAATTAAGAGTAAGACAAGATATTATCAAGCTTCTGATCCAGAGAATATTTTGAAATCTATAAAAGAGAAAGAAACAAAATTTGAGTCTTTACTTCCAGAGCTTAAGAATATGCAAAAACCGATTGAAAAGCAGGAGGCGGAAGTTTACGAGGGATTTACTGGTTTGAAAAATATGCTTTATGAGTTAATAAAAGATGGCAAGAAGGGAGATGAATATTTGTTTTTTGCATTTTATACGCAAAATCCAGATGATTTTGACAATGTGTATAATTTTTATAAAGAGTTTGAGAAGGAAAGAGTGCAGAGGGGTTTGGTTGTCAAGGGTATTGCTCCAAGTAATATAAAAGATAAATTTATTGGGAGAAATATGAAGAAGGTAAAATTTGTTAATTTTCCAGTTCCAATGAATATTTCAGTGTTCCAAAATAAGGTGATATTTACGCCGTGGGAAGAAGGACAAGTTTCTTTTTTATTTCATTCTAGGCAAATGGCAGAGTCATTTAGAAAATATTTTTATTCTGTGTATGGTAAATAATAGTCTCCAATCTCAATTGGAGTTATCGTACGATTTATAAAGAAGTTATTTCTAAGTAGAGTATGGCTAATTCGGATAAAATTATCTCTATGGATTTGAATGATTCTAGAATGAAATATATTTCGGAGATATTTGGGAGTGAAAGTTGTAAGAAAATTTTAAATTTGTTGGCTGAAAAAGAATTAACTGAAACGGATATTGCTAAAGAACTGAAGATGCCTTTGAATAGTGTTGATTATAATGTGAAGAAACTTGTTCAAGCAGGTCTAATTGAGTCTGGAAGCCACTTTTGGTCTGTTCGTGGAAAGAGAATGCCATCGTACAGAGTTTCGGATAAGAAAATAGTTATCTCTCCCAAAAGAATGTCTTCAAGTGTTTTATTGATTCCTGCATTGCTTGTTGGGGGATTAATTTCCTTGACTGTTAGAAAACTGGTAGAGTTGAATTCTTATGTTCCTGAAGTTAATTTAATGATGGCTAAATCTGGTGTTGAAGACAGCATTTCTGCAGTTCAAACTACTGCTGGGGTTGCGATGACCGGTTTACAAGATTCTGTTGCTGAAAGAGCTGCAGATGCTGTAATGACAAGTGCACCAACGGTTGCTGAAAAAACAAGTTTTATAGGTTCTATTGTTGGATGGGAATGGTTTTTGATTGGAATCTGGTCTGGAATTTTAATTTTCTTTTTACTAAATTATATTTTTGAAAGGAGGTATAAATGAAAAGTAATATGGATAAAAGTATAAAGATTACATTAATTATAGCTGTGACTGTTTTGCTTGCTATTGGAATTATCGGTTTTGGTTTTTACAAAACTGCTAATCCTACCAGTGGACAAGTTATTAGCGTGGACGGTACTTCAACTATAAAGGTTACTCCTAATTTGGTTACTGTACATTTCAATATAGAAACTAATGGCAGTGATGCAAAAATTGCTAAAGATGCGAATGCTGTTATTCTTGACAATCTAGTAACTTCAATGATTAAGCTAGGTTTTGCAAGAGCAGATATTAAAACTGAGGCAATGAACATATATCCTTGGTCAGATTGGGTAAATGGAAAAACTGTTGATAAGGGATATAAGGCTTCACATCAGGTAACTCTTGTTTTGAATACTTCAGATGCTTCTTTAATCAGTGATGTTATTGATTCTGGTGTCGATGCTGGTGCTTTATTGAGCTATATCAATTTTGAGTTAAGTAATGATAAACAAAATGAATACAAAGCTTTGGCTTTGAAACAAGCTGGAGAAGATGCTAGAACAAAAGCAATTGCAATTGCAGACGGCTTAGGATTAAAAGTAAGTAGCAAACCAATTTCAGTTACAACATCTAGTTATCAGTACACACCATGGAATATGTATAGTGCTGGTGCTGAGATGAATGCAAGAGATAATGCTGCAGGTGCTAAATTGGCTGTAAGTAATATTGTTCCCGGCGAACAAGAAGTTTACGGAAACATACAAGTTACATACAAGATATACTAAATTTTATTTTAACTGAACTCCTTTTATTTTTGAGGAGTTTCAATATTTAAGAACATGGAAAATCTGCGACAAAAGAAAAATATCTTAATTTCCTTTTGTCAGTAAGGGCTAAAACTCCCTGCGATTAACAAGTTGCTATTTCAGTTTCTGTTTGTCGAGAGTATTTTTTCTTTTTCTAGTCATTAAGTTTATAAATAATGTTTTATAATTAGTTCTATGAGAAAGGTGATTTTGTTAGCGTTAGTTTTTACTTTGTGTTTGTCGTTCGTATCCTCCTTTTCAGGTTCCGGTTCAGGAACTCTAGCCAATCCTTTTCAGATTACTAGTTGGACACAATTAAATGAAACAAGAAATAATCTAACTGCGAGTTATATTCTAGTTGCAAATTTGTCTTCTGCTACTGTTGGATATTCTGGAATAGGTAATAGTTGGGTTCCAATTGGGCTTTCAAATAAGTTTACTGGGAATTTTAATGGAAGTAATAATACTATTTCTGATTTAATAATCAATATTTCAACAAGCTCCTACAAGGGCTTATTTGCATATACATTTAACGCAAATATTTCTAATCTTGGTTTAATTAATGTAAATATAACCGTCGGTGCTGGGGGAAGAGGAGCACTAGTTGCATCATCCACAGGAGGATCTATTTCGAATTGTTTTTCTACTGGAAACATATCCACCTTATCTCCAAATGTAGGCGGTTTAATTGGTACTAAGGTAGGGGGATCAATTTCTAATTCTTATTCTTCGGTAAACGTTCGTGGATCCGAATCGGTTGGGGGATTGGTTGGCTCTGCTAGTTATTTATCTCCCCCCCTGCCCAATATTTATAATTCTTATGCGACAGGAAATGTAAATGGGACTGGTTATTTGGGAGGGCTTGTTGGAAGTTCAGGTGCGAATATTTATAATTCTTATGCGACAGGGAATGTTATTTCGTATGGGGGTGACTCGTTTTTTGTTGGAGGTCTTGCGGGTGAATCATATGGAATAGTGAATAATTCATATTCAACGGGAAATGTGAGCGGAGACTTATATGTTGGGGGATTGTTTGGCTATCAAGGAGAGTATAGTACAAATAATTCATATGCGACAGGGGTTGTAAATGGTGGAGAGTATGTTGGGGGATTAATTGGAGGTTTAGAAAATAGTAATATTTATAATTCATATGCAACAGGAAATGTTAATGGTACTCTTGATGTTGGAGGACTCGCTGGATATTCAAAGAATGATACGCTAAATTCTTATGCAACAGGTAATGTAAGTGGAGAGGAGAATGTAGGGGGATTTATAGGACTAGGGGAAGGAGGATTAACTAATAATTCTTATTCTAGGGGAAAAGTTAACGGTACGACTAATATTGGGGGGTTTATGGGATTAAATAATGGCGGTGTGATTACCTCTTCATATTGGGATATAAATACTTCCGGGCAATTAACTTCTATAGATGGAACTGGTAAAACTACCATAGAACTGAAAAAAATAAATACTTATTCTGGTTGGAATATACTCGTAGGTGGAACAGAGCTTAATAATGGCTATCCCTACCTTGCATGGCAAGCAAATGGTAGCTCTTCTGCTTGGCTAATTTATGGTTCTACAGAAATAAAATCTTGCGGAATTTTGGACCAACCAAATACAGTTTATAATTTGACTACTAATATCACTAATGGGACAAATGATTGTTTAGTTATTTCTGCAGATGGAATTACAATTAATGGAAATGGATTTACTGTGACGGGGAATGTGAATGCGAGTAGAAGTGGTGAAGACGGGGACGGAAATGGTTATAATGCATATATAAATTTAGCTTTAGATAATATTACAATTAATGGAAGTGTTGTTTCTACTGGATCTAGCGGGGCAAATGATGGTGGTGCTGGAGGAGCAATAACTGTAAATAATTCAAATGTTGCAGGGGCAATAAGTTCTACGGGAGGAGCAGGCGATACTGACTCTGATATAAGTGGTGAGGGAGGCATTGGAGGTGTAATAAATATTACTTATTCAAATGTAACTGGTTCAATAAGCTCTACTGGAGGTGCCAATGCGGAGACTACCGGAGGCATAGGAGGTATAATATCTATTTCTTCTTCAAATATTTCTGGAACAATAACTTCTCAAGGAGGAGAAGGTCCTAGGTTAGTAGGGGGTGCTGGAGGTTCAATTAATATTACTTCTTCAAATGTAATTGGTGAAATAGATACTACTGGTGGAAATGGTGTTACGGGAGGGTCTGGCGGAGCAATAACAATCTCTAATTCAACAACTACAACGATAACTTCTACTGGCGGGAGTGGTTTTCTTGGCGGAGCAGGGGGTAGTATTTTAATTAATAAGGGCTTAATCAATTTAAGCTATTATTCAATTAGTTTGGCTGGTGGAATTGGGTCCATGATTAGCAGCGGTCTTCCAGGCACTCTAACTCTAAACTATTCTTCATCATTTGAAGACACAAATGCACAATATAGCGATATGAAATTGAAAGTGATTCATAACGGCTATGGAATTGTTGATTACAAAGATGAAATAATTTCTGGTTCTGGATTAAGTAATATTTCTAGTAATTTAATTATTGGAAATAATTCTGCTTATGTAAATTCGACTGCGATGCCTCAGTTAAATAAATCTGCGGAAATAACTTTTTATGGATTGAGACAGAGAGCCAATCCGTTTATGACTGGAAATAATCAAATATGTAATTCTTCTACTTCTCCAGCTTGTTTCAATTTAACTGCTATAAATAATGGAACTGCTATATTTAATGTGAGTTCATGGACTTCTCTAGGAGCAAATTATTCTATAAAAGATCCGCAAATATTAATTCTAGCACAAGATATTACTTATAGCCCTAACTATTTGGATGATATTGATCCAGAAACTTTTATGGTTTTTAATACTAGTTTGTATTCTGAATTTCCAATTGATAAAATATTTTTAGAATATCACAATGGAACTGCTTGGGCAAACAAAACAATGTCCTCTTTAGATTCTATTTATACTACAAGTCTGACTACAATTTCTACTGATGCTAATTACACTTACAAAGTTTATGTGAATAATTCTGCTGGAGCATTTAATGAAACTTCTAATGCAACTTTTACAAGTGTATGGGATTGTTCATTTACAATTACTCATACTAAAGATGGTGCGGGAATATATTCGGATGGAAGTTTGGGAACGACAGGAGGATTTAATCAGAATAGATCTATAGGAAATGTGACGTTGAATAATACTGGAGATTCCAATTATACTGGTGGATGTATAATTAAGTTTGCTAGAACTTCTTCTGGTTCGGATTGGTATACTACTTCTCTTAATGCTTTGAATTTCTCTGCTACTTATAAGGATTTGAATGAAGATGCTTTTCCTACGGGAACTGAACCTGGTGGATTAAGATTTTATCAGGATTTTAACTCTGTTGGTAATATTGTTTTAGGTCCAAAGAATAGTACAATTGTTAATGTTGAAGGTATATTTCCTAATATTGAAGGGGATGCTTTGAATGAGTTTCCATACTTTCCAATATTTGCAAATGTGACAGATAGTA